>JAFPVN010000220.1 GCA_017395275.1 Candidatus Methanomethylophilaceae archaeon
ATGGACGCGAGGATCGTCCGCGCCACTAGCGCCAGGCTGTTCAATCCCAGGTGGATCTCGGAGATGAAGGCCAACGGATACAGGGGAGCCAGCGAGATAGGCTCCATGGTCACGGTGCTCTTCGGATGGCAGTCCACGTCGGGAGCGGTGAACGATAAGGTCTTCGACAAGGTGGTCGAGACATATGTCGAGGATCGCGAGAACAGGGATTTCCTGGCAGGGAGCAACATCCACGCCCTGGAGGAGCTCGAGAGACGCCTTCTCGAGGCGGAGAGCAGGGGCTTGTGGAAGGCTTCCGAGGACCTGCTGGAGATCCTCCGGAACGATTACCTGGACCTAGAGGCCGACCTGGAAGAGTTTTCGGGCGACGGCGAGAAGCAGGGCGGAAGCGTAGACGTGTTCACTTCATACGATCTGGAGGAGTGGAGGGCCAAGCTTTCCGATGCGATAGAGGCCGTCGAATCCTTCGCGGACGATGCCGAAGGCTCTGTAAAACAGAAGCGGGCCTGATCTTCTCTCAGATGGCGAAATCGGAGCGCTCCCCGTCGATGAAGACGGATATCGCAGAATCCTGCAGATCGTACACGGATACGCGGGTGACCGGGGCCTTCCTAGGGCATCCGGCTAACTCCATGAGGGATGCCATGCTGTTCGCGCCCTCCACCTGGGGGAGACCCTTCTCGATAGCCCTGAACTCTTCAAGACCGCAGGCGCGTCCCTGGAGGTCGGCTTCCGTCTCGAACCCTGACACGTAGAAGCTCGTGAGGACGTCCGAGCCGTAGGTGACGGTCATCCTGTCGTCTATGAACTCGATCGCCGCAGAGCGCGTCCTGTCGCAGAGCAGGAGGTGGCATTCTCCGCCGGAGCAGTAGACGTCCTTCTCGGACAGCATCCTTACGGCCATGCCGACCGAATCGGCGTTGTCAAGCAGGAAACGCACTGCCATGGACGCGTTCAGACGGTCCTTCCCCGACGCCGTTCCGGAGGTGACGCCCTTGTCCTTCACGCATATGTCGCAGATGCAGCACGCCAGCCCTGCGTCGTTCACGCCCTCGGTGACCAGGAGCGTGGAATGGGCTCCGACCGGAGCGATGCCGATGGAGGCGTGGCGGTTCACATAATCCGGGACCAGGACGATCTTCTCCTCGGCTTCCACGCTGCAGCAGGTGCCGAAAAGGTCCTTGTTGCAGGCGGCGGTCCCTATGGGAGCGTCGAGGCTGTGCTCGTCTATGTATCTGCGTCCCTCTTCCCAGTCGTAGTCGTCGCAAATGGTCGCTTTCATTCGATGTCACCGGTCTTGGCCTTGCATGGAGCGTCGTCGGACAGCAGCCTCTCCGCTATGCGGGTCAAGGGAACGAACTCGAAGTAGCGGTCGTAGACCTTGGTCGTTATGAAAGCGACGAAATAGCCTGTGACGAACGCAGACACGAGGGTTCCCAGTCCGAGATCCACGATCGTCCCGAGGGCGAGATAGCAGATCACAGCGGAAAGCGCTATGCAGGTGAGGTCGAAAGTGGTCTTCATCACCTTGTACTTTATCCTGTAGGTGATGACGACGTCGCGGATGAACAGGTCCACCGGGAGAAGTGGGATGTAGCATCTCATGAAGAACGAGACCCCGAAGAACAGCAGGACATGGGCGACCACGATGTAGACGAGGTCGAGCTCGGCGGATTTGGGAAGGTCCGCGAGGGTAGCCTTCATGAAGTTCAGAAAGAATCCGAACAGGATCGTCACCACGATGGAGAAGGCGTAGCTGGCGCTCAGCTTCTTCGTGACCATTACGCATAAGCACACCAGGACCAGCTGGTAGATGACGTTCCACGTTCCGAAGTCGAGGAAAGGCAGCGCATAGCTGACCATCAGCGGTATAGACGATATGACCGTCACTCCGTATCCGCTCTGAATGAACAGGC
>JAFPVN010000221.1 GCA_017395275.1 Candidatus Methanomethylophilaceae archaeon
CTTGTCGCTGAGGTCCAGGTTCATGATGCCGTTGCCGGTGAGGTATCCGTTCTCGTCCGCCTCGATGTCGTCGGCGATGTAGTCGTCGAACCCGAACTCCTCGGCGATCATCTTCGCTGCGCACATCAGTCCGCCGCTGCAGATCACGCATTTGATGTTGTTGTAATGCAGCGCGGCGACGGTCTCCTGTATCCCGTCGATGAGGGGGAGGTTGCGCATCATCTTGGCGATGTCTATGGCCTTGACGTCGGGCTTCGCCTCCTTCCAGAGGGCGATGTCCCTTCTCATGAACTCCGCCTCGTCGATCTCGCCGTTGACGAACTGCTTGTAGGTCTCCATGTTCTCCTTCCCGAACTCGTCGAGGATGAAGCGCCACGAGCTGTTGGCGGTGGTAAGCGTACCGTCCATGTCGAAGATGGCGAGGTCGTACAGTTTTCCCATGCCTCCGTCTATGACGGTTTCGGATATAAGGATGAGGGAAGTGATATTACCGTGGACTCCTTCGGGGCGGGTATGGGAGAGGGCCCGATACTAGGTGCGGTAGAGACCGGCGGCACGAAGATCATTTGTGCCGTAGGGGATATCGACGGGAGGATTACCGACAGGATGACCATTCCGACCGATGTGCCAGATGTATCGGTCCCCAAGATCCTAGAGTTCTTCTCGGACAAGGACATCGATGCGATCGGTATCGGAGCGTTCGGTCCGATCGACGTGATCCCGGAATCGGAGAACTACGGTTCCATCCGCAAATGCGAACGCAGGGGATGGTCGCATTATCCCCTTCTCAGGACCATATGCGACGGTCTCGGCGTACCCGGGGACATGGACACCGACGTCAACACGGCATGCCTGGGCGAGTACCGTTACGGTGCCGGGAAGGGTGCAGAGGTCCTTCTGTACATCACCGTCGGGACGGGCATCGGAATAGGGATAACAATCGACGGCAGGCCGCTCCACGGCATGATGCACCCGGAGGGCGGACACGTGGCCGCCGTGAGGCATCCCGACGATCGGTTCGAGGGGACATGTCCCTTCCACGGCGGATGTATAGAGGGACTGGCCTGCGGGCCGGCCATAAAGGGCAGATGGGGTGCCGAAGGGAAGGACCTGGAGGACAGACCGGAGGTCTGGGAGATGGAGGCCCACTACCTGTCGCAGCTGGTGCGCAACTGCATGATGACCGTCGCCCCGAACAGGATCGTGATGGGAGGCGGGGTGATGCAGCAGACCCGCCTCTTCCCGATGATCCGCCAGAGGGTCAGGGAGCAGGTCAACGGCTACATGGACTGCCCGGAGACCTCCGACATGGAAAACTACATAGTGCCGTCCGCCCTCGGAGGGGACCAGGCATTGCTCGGAGGATTCGTGCTGGCACATTCCGCTCTGCGGGGCAAGGGAGGCATAAGATGATCAAGGCGGCGATATTCGACATGGACGGCACGATAACGGACACGGAGAAGTGCAACGTGGAGTACTGGATCGCCGCGGGGAAGGAGTTCGGCTTCGACGTGGCCGAGGAGGACATCCTCTACATCCGCAGCCTCGAGGCCAAGAAGTCCGCAGAATACCTCGCATCCAAGTATCCCGGCTTCGACTACTACGAGGTCAGGGAGGTCAGGAGGAGGTTCATGCGCGAGTACGTCGACAATCACGGCGTGGAGGCCAAGCCCGGTGTCTCCGAACTGCTCACCTATCTCAAAGCCAGAGGGGTGAAGATCGCCCTCGCCACCGCCACCAAGTACGAGCACGCCGAGAGGTACATGAAGGAACTCGGGTTCTTCGATCTGTTCGACAAGATCGTCTGCACGTCGATGGTGGAGCACGGCAAACCTGCCCCGGATGTCTTCCTTTACGCATGCGAATGCGTGGGCGAGAGGCCGGAGGACTGCCTCGCAGTGGAGGATTCCCCGAACGGGATACGTTCCGCATCCTCCGCGGGATGCAGGACGGTCATGGTCCCCGACCTCACTCCAGCCGACGACGAGCTCAGGGGGCTCATAGTGGCGGAGGTCCCGACCCTATCCGACATAATCGGGCTGATAGAGACGGGCAGGCTCTGACCCTACCTATAATAAAAGGGAAGGCCATTGGTCGGTCGATGATCACGGTAGTCGGCACAGGTCACATTTTCCGTCTCCAGGAGCAGATACTGTTCCTGGTGAAGCACATCTGGCCCGACTGCGTGCTGGTCGAATTGGACTACACCAGGTACAAGATCCTCACCGAACCCCCGAAGGAGGGCGAGGATGCCGAGAAGGCCCAGAAGGAGGAGATGAAGAAGACCCCGTGGATCTACCGCAACACCGCGAAGTACCAGAAGCGCATGGCCGAGGACCACAGGTCCGGGGTCGGCCAGGAGCTGGTCACCGCCGTAAACGCGGGACGCCTGCTTGGTGCGGAGATAGGATTCATCGACACCAACGCCGCGAATGTGGTGGCGGAGATGTGGGAGGAGATGTCCTTCCGCGAGAAGGCCAGGTACACCCTGTCGACGTACAAGGACAGGGTCGTGGGGAAGAAGGGCGTGGACCAGGTCGTGAAGGACTTCTCGGAGAACGAGGATAAGATGATGGCCGACATGCGCAGGAAGTATCCGACCCTGGTGAGGAAGCTCATCGACGAGAGGAACGTCCACATGGCGGAGCAGATCCGCGGATACTGCGACAGATTCAGGAACATCCTCGTGGTCTGCGGGGACGCCCACGTAGAGGGGATATGCTCGCTCCTGTCCGACCAGGAGATATTCAAGATACGTCTCGGCGACATAGTCGACGAGGAAAGATTCAAAATAATATGCAAGACGGTATGGGAATTCAGAGGCGGTGAGACGGAATGAAGGTCAGTTTGCTGGCATATACACAGAACGCCGACGCGATATGCGCTGCGGCAGGTAAATCGTGCTATTCCGAGAGGTCCTCCCAGGACCTCCTGGGCGACGGGAATCCAGAGAAGGTCCTGGGCAAGATAGTCGGCATGGGGCACCATTCCGTCATAGAGCACGCTTCGTTCACGTTCTCGGTGGAAGGCGTCTCCAGATCCCTCACGCATCAGCTGGTCAGGCATAGGGTCGCGTCTTTCTCACAGCAGAGCCAGCGTTACGTCCCGCTCAACGAGCCCACCTTCGTGGTCCCCCACACGGTGGAGGAGGACGAGGAGTGCATGAGGATCTACAGGGAGACCATGGACACCGTCTGGAAGGCCTACAACAAGCTGGCGGAGAAGATCCCGCCGGAGGATGCGAGGTACGTCCTCCCCAACGGCTGCACCACGAACATCACGATCACCATGAACGCGAGGGAGCTCCTGCACTTCTTCAGGCTCCGCTGCTGCAACCGCGCGCAGTGGGAGATACGCGAGATGGCGGACGAGATGCTCCGCCTGTGCAAGCAGGTCTCCCCCACGATATTCGCCAAGGCCGGACCGCCCTGCGTATCGGAGGGCAGGTGTCCGGAAGGAAAGCTCTCATGCGGGAAACCGAGGAAGTTCTGACCCCGGCCGAAGAGGCCAAGGAGGATGCGCCGGAGGAATCCGGCAGCGTCGTGGACAGCACGGTAGCCGCGGTGAAGAAGGTCCGCGAGAAGTACATCGACCCGAAGTTCGAGGGTCAGGACCTGCCCATAGACAGGGTCAGGGAGTTCTTCGCCCGCGTCTACGACTACGTGGACATATTCGTCGGGCTGTGCTTCGTGGCGATGGGTATCTTCGTCATCATCATGTACCACAACTACGGGTACACCAGGGACGACTTCCCCTTCCTCGACTGGGTGGGGCTGTTCGCCATGTTCTTCGGCGGAACGCTGATGGTGGTCAACCCCCGCAGGACGTTCAACACGTCCATCGGATTCTACGCCATCACGATGGGTGTGATCTCCTTCAGCAACTTCTGGAGTTCCCTCTCCGAAGTGGAGAACTATCCGGGGCTGCTGTCGATAGTATCGGACATAATGTTCCTCTCCCAGCTGGTGATGGTGGTCCTGTCCGTCAACCTGATGTACAGCGGTATATCCTATCTCCGCGGCCGTCCCCGCGGTACGGTAGGCATGATGCTCAAGGCGGCCTTCATGGGCGCGGTCAACATGTTCGTGATACTGATCGGGATCAGGTCCGGGGAGTACGACGGGATCATCGGTGCCGTAAGGAGCGAGCCCGTCACCTTCATCCAGATCCTGATGTTCTTCATCTTCCTCAACATGATGGACACTGCCGAGGCCAGGAGCTACAACACCAAGAACCGCCTCAGACTCAGCACCGAAGCCCTCCGTCACATGAGGACCGTGGACGCCAAGTCCTTCGTGGAGCTGGCGGATGCGGAGGTCCTCACCGATCCAGGCTATGGCGGATGGACCCGCGTGCAGGACGGCGGACCCGCGGAATGGGAGTTCAACTTCGCCATCAACTCCGTGGGCGGCGCATCCTCCGTGACGGTGCAGAGATGGAGGGGCGACGACAAGTACTATCTCACGATCTCCGACCATAGGTACGGGTCGAACATAAGGGCGACCCGTCTCGCCGTCAACAGCATAGTGCTGTCGGAGGACAAGACCCAGATCAGGATCCTGGGTTCAGACCACTTCACCATCAGGATAAGGGTCCGCAAGCCCATGAGCTATTACACGGTCAGAGGGGGCGATACCGAATGAAGGTGTCGCCGTTCACCTACGCGAAGCTGTTCCTCGGCAGGTACCGCTCGCAGGTCCTGATGGTCATACTGGGGCTGACGATGGTGATCGTCGGCTTCTCCACTGCGCCGCCGTTCGACGCGATCACCAAGTACAGGACCCCGGACTTCAAGATCGGCATGGCTGCGCTGATCCTGATAGTCTCTGGTCTGGCCGGGATACTGATCACCCTCAGGACGAAGAGGCGCACCACCGTCGCCGCGGGCATAATGTCCCTGGGTATGGTCGGGTACTACTTCTTCTTCGTGGCCTTCATGCTCCCCGACGTCGACGAGGACGACATCAACTACATGTTCCGCCTGGCACTGTACATCGTCCTCACGTTCTGCGCGGTGTTCTCGCTGAAGGTCATCGTGGGGTCCACCCAGAACACCATCCGCATAGTGGTCGCCGAGGCCGTCGTCCTGGGGGTTGCGCTGATAATATACATCCTGGACATCCACCACGGACTGAAGGTCTCGGATGCCATAGCGAACCTCTCGGACTACCACGGCGCGATCGTCATGATCATCGTGTCCATAATCTGCCTCAACATGAGCGACTCCAAGTACGTGAGCCCCATGAATCGTCTGAGGATGAACGTGGACGCCATGGAGACGTCCATCATCACCATCAACGACTCCTACATGACCAGGGAGTCCCTGCACTCGCTGCTGGACAGGAATTACTCCGAATGGGAGCGCCCGGAGGGTGAGGAGGTGGAGTACCAGCTGGACATCATACTCTACAACCGTCTCCGCAGGGAGCTGCTGGTCATCAGGAAGTGGAAGGACGACGACGTCCTCACGGGCACCTTCATGCCCCGCGACCTCAAGGTCACCCAGTTCAAGCACATCAACTTCCCGATCAGGCACATCGCCATGTACCCCTACGGCAGGGACGAGTGCAACAAGATCAGGATGTACGGCGACAGGGGATTCTTCGTGGACGTCATGGTCCGCGACAAGCACATCAGGAAGTACAGGGCGAACGTCGACGTCAAGGAGATGTTCACCCTGGGATTCATGAAGAAGGACAGGGAGCAGGCAGAGGTGGAATCGGAGGAGGGCGACCTCCTCGGGGAGCAGAGCGGGGAGTGATCACTCCTTGCCGATCCTCTTGAGCATCCCCTTCAGCGTCTTCTCGTAACCGCTGTCCGACAGCTCGTAGAACTCCCTCCCGACCATGTTGTCCGGGAGGTACTGCTGCTCCACGTAGTGGTTGGGGTAGTTGTGGGGATACTTGTAATCCAATCCGCGGCCCAGGTTCTTGGCGCCCTTGTAATGCGCATCCTGCAGATACGGGGGGATGTGCCCCGCCGGTTCCTCCTTCACCGCCTTCATAGCCCTGCCGATGGCCTCCACCGCGGAGTTGCTCTTGGGGGCGCACGCGACGTACGCGGCCGCTTGTGCCAGTATGATCTGCGCCTCGGGCATGCCTATGCGTTCCACGGCCTGTGCGGCGGCGGCAGCGACCACTATGGCCTGCGGGTCCGCGTTGCCCACGTCCTCCGACGCGCAGATCATTATCCTGCGTGAGATGAAGCGTATGTCCTCGCCCGCGTAGAGCATGCGGGCGAGATAGAACACCGCGGCGTCGGGGTCGGAACCCCTCATGCTCTTGATGAATGCGGATATGGTGTCGTAGTGGTTGTCCCCGTCCCTGTCGTATCCCAACACCCTCTTCTGTATGCAGGATGCGGCGACGTCGACGGTCACATGTATCCTGCCGTCCGCATCGGGGTCGGTGGTCATGGCCGCCAGCTCCAGCGCGTTGAGGGCGGATCTGGCGTCACCTCCGACTATGTCCGCCAGGAACTCCAGCGCATCGTCGTCTATGGCGAGGTTGTAGTTCCCGACTCCCCTCTCCTTATCCTGTGCGGCCCTCGTTATCAGGGTCTTGACATCATCTTTGGTCAAGGGATTCAGTTCGAATATTATCGAACGGGATATGAGCGCGCGGTTGACCTCGAAGTAGGGGTTCTCGGTGGTGGCGCCTATGAGTATGACGGTGCCGTTCTCCACGAAAGGAAGGAGATAGTCCTGCTGCGCCTTGTTGAAGCGGTGTATCTCATCTATGAAGAGTATCGTCCTCTTGCCGTCCATGCCCAGGCGTTCCTTGGCCTTCGACACGGCCTCCTCCATGTCCTTCTTCCCGGACGTGGTGGCGTTCAGTTCCACGAACTCGGCCTTGGTCGTGTTGGCGATCACCTGCGCCAGCGTGGTCTTCCCGGTGCCCGGGGGACCGTAGAGTATGAGCGAACTGATCCTGTCCGCCTTTATGGCGCGGTAGAGGAGCTTGTCCTTCCCGAGTATGTGCTCCTGTCCTACGACCTCCTCCACGGTGCGGGGGCGCATCCTGCTGGCCAGCGGAGCCTGCTTGGCCAGCACGTCCTTCCTTGTGTACTCGAGGAGATCCATGGACCACCGTATGCATCCTCCCCCTAATAATCTGATTGCCCGCCTCGGACGGGAGTGTGGATTCGGGCTGTCAGACCCACAATATCTTTAAATAAGGCATCTACTTAATCCGCTTTACTCGGTGAAAGATATGGGAAGAATCAGACCCACATACATCAAGAGAGTGTCAATAGAACTCGTCAACAAGTACCCCGGTGTTTTCAGCACCGATTTCGAGGGCAACAAGGAGCTTGTCAGCAAGCTCACCGATGTATCCTCCATCACAATGAGGAACCGCATCGCCGGTTACATCACCCGTTACCTCTCGCACGTCGAGATCTAAACACCTTCTCTTGTCTAACAAGTCCGCATAATTTGCCCGCGTGGGGTAGCTTGGATATCCTGAGAGATTGCGGATCTCTTGACTCGGATTCGAATTCCGGCGCGGGCGCCAATTCTCTTAGTCCATCTTGTAGGCGGAAACGCCGTCATTCTTCCGGAGTCTCTTCCGGCCAGACCTTCTGCTTGATCTCGCAGTCTCCGGGAGGAAGGATCCTGCTGACCTCCTCCTCGGGAACGTCCAGCTCCTTGGCCATGAGCGCGGCGGTCTTCCCAGCCTTTCCTCTTCCGGGGACTATGACGAAGTACTTCTCCGACTGCGCCTTCACGGCGTCGACGGGTCCGCACATGACCTTCCTCTCCTTCTGGTAGAGTATCTCCCCGACGGCCAATTCGATCGGGAGGTGGTGCTCGTAGTTCCTCTTCCCGCGGATGATGAACGCTCCCCTCGGCACGAACTCTCCCGCCTCAGGGGTCTTGCTGACCTGGTCGGGATACACCCAATAGGCGCTCCCGTCGGTGAGGGCGGCGACCCATCCCTTGGATTGTGCCAGCGCGAAGTGGCACGCCTCCCTGAGATCGGAATCCGAGGCCTTCTGGCCGTCCTTCAGGATGGTGGACGGCGCACCGTGGAGGTCGGCGTGGGCGTACACGTCGGTGTCCTTCAGATGCTTCCTGACGACGTTGTCGTTGGTGTGCGCATCCTTACCGGCGATGACCAGCCTGCCCTCGGAGGTGACGAACCATTTGTACCTCTCGAACCAGAACTGCTTGGTCGGGGCGACCTTGTTTGCTTTGGCCATCTGCGCCTTCGTTATGCCCTTGAGCTTCTTGTCGTACGCCTCCTGGGATTCCTTCAGCGCCTCCTCCGCCCTGGCGGACTTGTCCCCGATCTCCTTTCCCTGGACGTAGATGTCGGAGGCGTTGGCATCGATGCCCTTGGTGTAATCCAATTGGATGACCATGTCGTCGAACTTCACCTTGACGGAGTTCTTCGAGGGGTCGATGGAGTGGACGAACGGGATCTTGGAGGCGCCCTCCTTGAGCTTGTCCCATGTGAGTCTGGCACTCTGCGTCTTCAGCACCTCGAGGAGCTCGTTTATCTGTGCGTAGTTGGTGTATATCGCATCGGCCTTGAGACGCAGTTCCTCGGCGTCGTGCCTGTACTCCTCGATGGTCTCGGTCTGCTTGTCGATCCTCCTCTGCAGCTTCTCCAGCTCGGGGTCGACGTAGTTCCTCTCCTCGGTCTCGGCGAGCTTGTCCATCAGGACGTCCAATGCGGATGACAGGGAGGGGAACTCCTGCTTCTCCAGGTCCTTGTAGATGACGAGTTCCGTGGGGGTGATGTCGGCGATGTTGCCCTCCGCATCCCTGTATAGGATGGGCGAGGGCTTCTCCAGGATCCTCGACACGAGATCCTTCATGCAGTCCCACAGCTTCCTTATGTCATCGTCCTTCAGTTCCGACGACGGAGTGTTCTTCGGGATTCCCGACAGGGCGCAGACCTCCTCTGCATATTGCCCTCCCAGGCTGGTACCCGTGGCCAGCGTCCTGACGGCATCCGAGGTGGATTCCCTGAACGCCTTCTCGAACATCTCATAGGGCGACGACGTGGGATCGAACCTCTCCTTGGGCATGACGTACATCTCCCCGGGCCTGACGGACCTGTCCCTCATGGTCTTGTGGATCAGGCAGTTCTCGATCTTGCCGTCGTGGACCAGGAGGATGTTCCCTCCTCCGAACAGCTCGAAGATCAGCTTGTACTCGAAATCGGCCTTCAGGACCTCCATGACGATCACCCTGTCGAATCCTATCTGGTAGGTCTTCCCTATGCGGGCGTTGTCGGTGTACTTCCTGAGGTACGTGGCGAAGGAGAGGGGATTCATCGGGGTCTCGGGCTTCGCGGCAGGCATGAACAACCACTTCCCGTCCTTGAAGAACAGGTCCCTCTTACCTTCCCCGGAGATGTTGACCCTGAACAGGACGGTGCCGGAATCCCATTGGAACACCTTGTCCATGTGTCCGCCTTCCAGTGCGCCCATCTCAATGGCCATCGACCTGACGTCGAACGAGCTCATCTCCTTCTTCATGCGCGTACGTACCGACGAATTAAAGATAAGACTGTCGGCCGAACGGCGTCTTGGACGGGTTCTAGAGAGGGCCGCCCAGCCAAACCTTTATAATGAATCGCACAATAGACCCCTTGCTGCCGCCGTGGCTAAGTGGTATAGCGGCGCCTTGGTAAGGCGCAGGTCGCGGGTCCGATTCCCGTCGGCGGCTCCACTTCTCATACCATCATTACGTGAAAAAGTCCCCCTATGTTTAAATCGTGATGTACCTTATTACGGAACGAGGGATGTGACCTGAACGTATACGACTTCGACTATACGCTCTACGGCGGCGAGAGCGGGACGGACTTCTACAAGTTCTGCCTCCGGCACAAGCGCAGCCTCATAAGGTACTGGCCCCGCCAGGCGTGGGGCTGGATCGGGAAGCACATCCTGGGAAAGGACAACACATGGATGAAGCAGCGCTACTACAGCTTCTTCCGCGGCATCGACGTCATCGAGATGGCCGAGAGGTTCTGGGACGAGAACATCGTGAAGATCCGCGCATGGTATCAGTCGCTGCACAGGCACGACGACCTCGTCATAACGGCGTCTCCGGAGTTCCTCATCAAGCCGATATGCAGACGTCTGGGTATTCAGAACCTCATAGCCTCGGAGGTGGATCCGAAGACGGGGAAGACCATCAGCAGGAACTGCCGCGATTGGGAGAAGGTCAGGAGGTACCGCAGGGTCTACGGCGACACCCCGATAGAGGAGTTCTATTCCGATTCCTACGCCGACAGTCCCCTCGCCCGCATGGCCGCCAAGGCGCATATGGTGGTCGAGGGGGAGATAGTCGATTGGGACTTCTCCGGCACCCCCGAGAAGTACGCCGAAGGCTCAGACCATCCTGTAGAAGACGAATCCTGACCAGATCTTCGGGAAGAAGAACGTGGTCTTCTTGGGCATCCTCTTGCCGATCATGGACAGATCCCAGATCGTCTGGAGGCTGGGGTCGTTGAGGACGATGGCGAGGTCGTACTCCTTGTTCTCCATCTTCCTCAGCACGGAGTCTGTCTCGGCGTCGTAGGACACCTTCGATTTCCCCTCGTCCGCTTTGTAGACGCCGTTGATGACCGCTTCCTGGGCGATGTAGGTGTCCAGGTTCCACATGGGGTCGGAGCTGTCGGCGGGTCCGTCGGCCAGCAGGCACTTCCCCGACTTGAACAGGAGTCCCATCCTGTGGTCCTTCAGCTTGGACATCATGTCCTTGACGTCAGTGGCCTCCTCGGTCCTGACGGATTTGATTATCTTCTTGATAGCGCTGTTCTCGCCGATGTCCTCGGCGGTGATCAGCCTGTGGGTGGGCCAGATGACCAGTCCCTCGTCGTCCGCGGGCACCAGCGTTGCCAGGACGTACGCCTTCTTCTCGTTGCCCGGGTTCTCGTTGGA
>JAFPVN010000222.1 GCA_017395275.1 Candidatus Methanomethylophilaceae archaeon
CCATCGAGGTACGAGGACTATGCCGTTCTAGTTAACAAAAATGATGTTAACTTTAACTTAACGAACATAATGTGATATGTGCCAGATGTAAGAGTTAGTTAACAAAGTAACAAAATTCGCAGGGTGCAAGAGTATAATGGAAGATGGGGCTTCTCTGAGAGCTGCCGATCTGAAGAAAGTCAGACTAGGTCGGTATCCGTTCAAAGCGGGGATCAAGTACTTCGTGGCGAGAAGGGCCCCATATCTTGCGACCTCGACCCTTGAGGAAAACACAAGAAAACTCCGTTATCTCGCAGACGTCATCGAGAACATGAGCGAGCGCGGCATGATAGCAAGCTCAGATCCCCGTCGTATCGATAGACACTGCATAGAGGAGGTCCTGCTGTTCCTCAAGGGAAAACATCTTGAGATATCCACCAAGGAGAAGTATCTGTCTATCCTGAAGTCATACCTGAAGCTCTGGGGGAACAACTGCATAGACGAGCTGCAGCTTACTACGAGATTGCTGCCACCTAAACCGGTAAAGGAGATCCGTGCCCTATCCGTCGGGGATATTGCTGCGATATTGGAGGAGGCGGATCGCGTCCCCGGCCATATGGGAGAGATCATCAGAGGCATGATCGCTCTGACATTCGCTACCGGCATACGCCCCAAGGAATCCATCGATGCAGAGATCGGGGATATGGATATGAGGGGTCATAGGTTCTATGTGCGCCATCCCAAGGGGGAGGAGTCCTGGGCATCGCCTCAATGGGTTTACATGATCAGAGGCGACATGTTCCCCCGCATCGAAGCGTATATGGTGTACCGCCGCAGCATACTTCCCGATAACAGATACCTGTTCCCCAATCCGAGAACAGGTATCCCGTATTGTCAGAATACGATCCGCAGACAATGCAGACGTCTCTCGCAATCCACGGGCGTACTCTTCCGTATGAAGGACCTCAGATCTTCTCTTGCCTCGATAACGGTCGCTGACGATCTTACCCGGCTGAAGGCGGTCAGCCTGCAGCTCCGTCACACGAAGCTTTCCACCACGGAATCATTCTACGCGAAGATAGAGAATGACCGCGTAGAGAAGGAGATAGGGTCCGTTTGGAAAGAGGATCCCGTCGAGTGATTTCTCAATAGAACCCAATAGAGCGTTATTGACGTTTTCACAGGGCTATGCTGGCCATAGTATATTGGCGGTCTCGCACTGTCCACTCATCCTTTCTACAGCACTTCGGTCGGACGACGGTCATTCCCTGTTTATCGGCGGGAGCCCTCTGCCGGGCGGGATATCAGACACCATGTCCGCTATCGTGGTGCCCTCCAGTTCCTTCAGGATGGAATCGCGTGCGTTCTCCAGCCTGTCGGTGAGTATCCGGTGTATGTCCGGTCCGACCGGACATTGGGAATTGGGAGCGTACATCCCGAACATGTGCTCGACGTGCAGCGATTGCGTCGCGGCGAACACGTCACGGAGGGTTATCCTGTCAGCCGGAACGGCCAGTTCCGTCTTCTTCCGGCCCATGCCCGGATTCAGTATCCCGGCCTTGCTGAGCTTGGTGAACACGTTGCGCACTATGACCGGGTTGCACCCGATGCTCCTGGCCACCAGGTCGCTGGTTATACTCTCGTCGCGGTAGTATTCCACGAGGATCAGGGTGTGGATGGCCACCGTGAACTGCGAATCGGACCTCATTCGGATGCTCCGAGCATGGACTTGCATTTGCTGTAGAGGTCGTCCGTGGGCTGGAGGTCGGCCCATCCGTCCTCCGCCACCTTGATGTCGAGATGGGTCCTCTCCGCCACCTTCTGGAGGTCGGGTTCGAAGTTCTCCCTGTCCCCTATGCCGGTGTCCAGCTTGAGGATGTACTGGTATCCGCCCATCTGCAGCAGCCACCTCATGTAGCCGTCGCGTCCCGGTTCGATGCCCAATGCCTCCCTCATCTCGTCGGTGAGACTCTCCTCGGTGGCCTTGGCCTCCGCCTGGTCGGCGTTCATGAACTCGTCGTAGTTGGTGGCCATGGCCGGGAACATGAACAGGTGCCCTGCGTATTTCTTCTCCAGTTCCAGGTATTTCGGTCCCCCCGCTATGTTGATGCCGACGCAGTCGTGGCAGAGCTCCCCGTTCTTGTCGCAGAACATCGCCCCGGGTTTGAGGCCCTCCTGCTCGCACCACTTCGGGATGTTCCATTCGAAGTTGCCGCATGTGCCCAGATAGAATCCGATGGCGTCCACATAGGGCTGCATCTTCTTGGCGATCCCCTCGACCACCACCTTCAGCTCCTTGGGTTTGGAGTGGAGACCGAGGTCGATGCAGTAAATCAGTATGCCGAAGTCCTTGCCGTCCGGTCCGCGGTGGTAGCACACGACGTCCTTGTCCCAATCCACCTCCTCGTAGGGGATGCCGGCCTTATCGAGCTTGGCCTTTATGGAACCGTTGTTCAGCGCCTTGACCACGAAGATATGCTTCTCCTCGGGATCCTTCTTGAGGCTATACATCAGATTGTCGTCCACCATTGGGCACAGTATGATACCCAGTCTTCCATGTGTCATAAAAATTGTTACACATTGACAGGTATAAAACGGATTCGTTCCCGTCCAGTAAAATACCAGCGATGCGATGGGGGATCATGGGCGAATCGGTCCGTCTCTTCGTATCGGTGGAGGTCTCTGTATCCGAGGCCATGAGGTCCGCGATCTCCGAGATCGGGAGCATCAGGAACGTCCGTCCGTCGAGGGAGGACCAGATACACATAACGCTCTCCTTCCTCGGGGACACCCCCTCCGAGAGGATACCGGGGTTGGTCTCGAATCTTAGGGGAACGCTTTCGGGGACATCATCTTTCGGGCTGTCGCTGAAGGGGGTCGGAGCCTTCCCGAACGTCCGCAGGCCCCGTGTGGTGTGGATCGGCATAGACGACGGCAGGGACGAGCTGGCACTTCTCGCGGACAGGGTGAGGGGCGCCGTCGCTAAGAGCTGCCTCAAGCAGGACGACAAACCCTTCAGCCCTCACGTGACCGTGGGGAGGTTGCAGGGTCCGGCGGACATCTCGGAAACGGAAAGGAAGTACCGCGACACCGTGTTCTCCGAGTTCACCGTCGGTTCCGTCCGCCTCATGAGGAGCGTCCTCGGCCCCTCGGGTGCGAAGCACACCGTGGTGGAGGACATCGCGCTTTTATGACAGGGATGCGGTATATAGGCGATGATCAGCATCCTCTTCGTCTGCCACGGAAACATCTGCCGCAGCCCCATGGCCGAGTTCGTGATGAAGGACCTCGTCATGAGGAAGGGACTGCAGGATTCCTACCGCATAGAGTCCTGCGCCACCAGCTCGGAGGAGCTGGGCAACGACATGTATCCTCCGGCCAAGGCGGAGCTGGACAGGCGCGGAGTGCCTTACACGAGAAGGGCCGCCAGGAGGATGACGCCGTCCGATTATTCGAGATACGACCTCATCGTGGCGATGGATTCTCAGAACCTCCGCAACATGCGCCCCTTCGTCGGGAACGACCCCGACGGCAAGGTCTCCCTGCTGCTTTCGCATGCCGGAGAGGACAGGGGAGTGGCCGACCCGTGGTACACCGGGGACTTCTCCGCCACCTACCGCGACGTCCTGCGCGGATGCGAGGGGATACTGAGGGAGACGTCGGGCGACATGCTCGGCGATTGACCGCCCCGTTTTACGGTTATATAGTGGAACGGGGATTCGGTAGCATGGCAGAGTTATCATGGGATTCCTTCGTGGACGCCCTCAATTCCAACAACGTGCCGGAGATCCTCCTCATCGTGATGGGGGTAGTTGCCCTGGCGATCGTGTTCGGATACAAGGACGACAAGGATTCCACGCTTTACAAGGTGCTGGTGCTCGTCGGAGTGATCACCGGCACATTCATGGTCTACGTGGCCATGGCCGTCGAGACCGGATGGAGCAAGGGAACGCTCATCGTCCTCACCGTGGCGGCGTTCACATTGATCGTCAGGCCGATAAAGGACGTCAACATAGCGGCGGTCCTCGGTCTCATCGTGGCCGTCTGGACATACCTGATGCTTCCCGATCTGGTGGCGGACATCCAGGAGCCCTTCGAGTTCATCAAGGCGATCGGCGACGGTATCCCGAGACTCATCGTCTCGATAGTCGCCGGAGCGATCGTGTTCACGATCCTCCAGTTCATCCAGGCGCTGGTCATGCTGTTCGGCAAGATCTTCAACGCATGGCCGTTCCTGCTGATCATCGGCATCTGGTGCATCGTCGAGGCGATATTCCTCCTGATGGGGTATAACTCCACCTACGACTACATCGTCACGATGGTGAAGGACGGCAAATCCTGATCCCGGCGGGACGGCGCCGCGAGCGCCTGTCCCGTCTCTTTGTTTATAAATGTACCCAGCGTTCCGCTGTACCCTAATATTAAATAGGGGTTCTGTAATCGCTTAATAGCCGAATGCGGGGTTTACGGTGGTAAACCTTTAAATTACATGATGTAATCGCTGGCTTCAAGCGGGCCCGTTGCTTAGCTAGGATATAGCGCTGGCCTTCTAAGCCAGATGCCTCGGGTTCGAATCCCGACGGGCCCGCCACCGAATGAATTCGCATTCAAGGAAGGAACCAACATGAAGAGAGGCTCACGCGCCTGGAAGAAACGCGGTAACCAGCGTTGGAAATGGCGCAAGAAGAAGATGAGAAGAAGAAAGAGAGCTCAGAAGATGCGCAAACAGTAATCCTGATCACAAATCAGTCTTACACGGGGGTATAGGCTAACCTGGTAGACTGGCGGGCTCCAGTTATCGAGCGTGATTAGAAATGGGTTTGCTGACAGTTGTGATGAATAACTGGAGCGATGACTC
Organism: Candidatus Methanomethylophilaceae archaeon; assembly: GCA_017395275.1. Lineage (GTDB taxonomy): Archaea > Thermoplasmatota > Thermoplasmata > Methanomassiliicoccales > Methanomethylophilaceae > SIG5. The sequence continues at coordinate 4,838 of JAFPVN010000222.1, forward strand.
ATAATTTCGCGTGGGGTAGCTCCCCACGTGGTGGAAACCCGCTGACAGGGGTTCAAATCCCCTTGCCCCCACTCAAGCGCATCTTCGGATACCATCTCTCAACCTTTTTCCCATCCTTCTTTTTTTGATTTTATAGTATCTTGATAGTAAACCGCTGTTCGGATAAGGATTTTAAACCCCATTCAGATACACCGTCATGGCAAACTACGGAGTGGCGCTGGACCTCGGTACCAGCGGTTTCAGATCGCATCTCGTCGACCTCGACAACGGCGGCAAGATCCTAGACACGGCAATCACGGCGAGGCATCCGCTTCCCGGTGCTAACATCATGGACCACCTCCATTACTGGATGGACGTCGGTTCGGACGTCGGACACCAGATCATCATGGAGACGGTGCACAACCTCATGTCCCTCTACGGCGCGGAGAAGCTGAAGGACGTCAGGAAGGTCGCGATCTGCGGTAACCCCATCCAGCTCTCCCTGTTCGAGAACATCGAGGTCCGCGACCTCGCGTTCGCCGGGAAGAACAAGCTGAAGACCCTCGGTGTCGTCAGCCCCAACAGGTCAGCCCACACGTCCACCGCCGGGACCATCGGGATCCCCGGTCTGAACCCCGAGGTCGAGGTGCTCATCCCTCCGGCCATCAGGCACGAGATCGGAGCCGATGCACTTGCGATGATCATGAAGTCGCACATGCTGGAGAAGGACGAGACCTGCATGGTCACCGATTACGGTACCAACGCCGAGATGGGTCTGTTCCACGAAGGCCAGCTGTACTCCGGTTCCGCCGCGGCGGGACCCGCCATGGAAGGACAGTCGATCAAGTACGGTATGCTCGCCGCACCCCACGTCATCTCCGATGTCAACATCGCCGAGGACGGGATGTGGGACAACCTCGTCCTGGACGACCACCTCGCCGCCATCTGTACGAAGAAGGTCGACCCCCTCACCGGAAGGGAGGTCAAGGTCCTGGACTACAAGGCGTTCGGTATCACCGGTACCGGTGTCGTCGCCGCGATGGCCATAGGACTGGAGTCCGGGGCCATCACGCTCCCGAAGATCATGAACGACGAGGGCAAGATCAAGCTGGCCGACGGCATCTACTTCACCGAGCACGATGTCATGGAGGCCGGAAAGGCGATGGGGGCCATCAGGGCCGGCCACCGCACCCTCATGAAGGAGGTCGGGGTCACCGACGACCAGGTCAAGGTCATGTACATGGCCGGCGCGTCCGGAACGTACGTGGACCCCGTCAAGGCCCAGTACTGCGGAATGATCCCCAGGGTGCTGGACGAGGTCTACCAGCTGGGTAACACCTCGCTCATGATGGCCCACGACCTGCTCAAGGACCCCGAGACCCTCGACAGGATGCAGTCCGTCGCCAACTCGATCTCCGCCAACCACATCATGTTCGCCGGCAACCCCATCTTCGAGAAGATGTACGTCCTCGAGCTGGCCTACTGGACCGAGGGGATGTCCATGGACATGTACAACGACATGATGGAGATGGAGGGACTCGGCAGGATGCCCGCCCTCGTGCCTCCGAAGAAGGTCGTCAGGATCGTCAAGTCGGACATCCCGGACGTCGGAGCCTCCGTCCACAGCATGGAGGTCGTGGGCATCACGCTCGCGGGATCCTTCGACGGATGCACCGGATGCAAGAGCTGCCAGCGCAAGTGCCCCGAGAGGGCGCTCACCGTCCTCGACCTGCCCGACGGAAGGCACGAGATCAACGTCAGGTCCGACCTCTGCCTCGGTACCGCATGCAGGGCATGCGAGATGCTGAACTGCCCCGAGAAGGTCTACCGCTTCGGCGAGCTCAAGGGCAAGGCATGAAACCGACGGGGGACTCCCCCGTCATCCAACCGTTTTCGCATTCTCCCCCGTCTAATCCTACTTGTCCGCTCACAATCACCGTTATATCCTGATTAGCAGATTCTCGGGACATGTCAGACATTCTCGCTAAGAACGCCGATATGGCGAAGAAGATGAAGGAGATCATCAATCTCAGGAACGAGCCCGTCGCGATCAAGCTGATCAGGAAGGGCGAGGCGTTCCCGGCAGGCTACGAGGTCCCCGAGAAGCAGCACAGCCACTGCCAGGCAGTGATGGCGGCCAGGAAGGGAGCCAAGCTGGCGATGCCCCTGTCGGCACAGGGATGCATGGTCGGGGCCGCCACCCTCGGGATGACCGAGAAGGGTGAGAAGGTCAAGAGCGGCGAGTTCCACGCGGGGATCGGGATCCACAAGAGCCCCGCCGAGGCCGCAGAGATGATCGCCACCGTCACCGACATCGACTACCCCACCGACGGGGAGGTCGTCTGCCCGCTGAAGGACGCTGACTTCGTGCCCGACGTGGTGGCCGTCGTCGACATCCCCGAGAGGATCTACTGGTTCGAGGCCCTCCGCCTCCGCGATGGCGGCGGAAGGATCACCTACGTCACCGCACCCTTCCAGTGCGCCTGCGAGGACATCACTGCATACCCGATCATGAAGGGGGAGCCCAACATCTCCATCGGATGCTTCGGATGCAGGAAGAAGACCGACATGGCCGCCGACGAGATGGCCATAGGCATCCCTTACAAGTACGTCGAGGCATGGATGCCCGCTCTGGACGTCTACAAGGACGGCGTCCTGACCAAGGCCAAGAGGGATTGATTCCCTCAAATTTCCAATAAAACCCTTTATCTATTCTTTCCAATATGGCAGTCCCGATGACGGACTTTCTGAGCCACAAGGATGTCGAGATCCTCAGGGCCCTGCGGGAGGACTGCAGGAAACCCATGGGGCAGGTCGGCGAGAGCATAGGCATATCAAAGGCCACGGTCAGCCGCAGGGTATCCAAGATGGAGGAGGACGGCGTGATCAAGAGATACGACCTCTGCGTCGATTCCTCCAAGCTCGGCGTGCTGAAGTCCATAGTGTCCATACAGATCATCGGGAGCCCCGTCAGCATCGTCATCGAACAGCTCCAGAACTACAGGGAGATCTCGAAGATCTACAAGGCGTTCGGCGACCACAACATCATCTGCGAGGTGTACAGCCGCAGCGTGGACGAGCTCTACGACATGATACAGACCAAACTCCTCAAGATGCCCAGCGTGAGGAACGTGGAGGTGGACGTCCTGGTGGAGGAGATGAGGCTCAACCCCAATTCCGACCTCGACATCTACGCCGTGGGGCTGAGGAACGAGACGGAATGATACAATGATCCAACTGAACAGATGCCACAAGATATCCCCGGAGACGGGAATAAGGGCCGTTCCCCCGGAGGAGACGCTGAAGAGGGCCATCCCCCTTCTGGAGAAGGCGGGGATGCACCCCCTCGAGGACATAACCGAGAAGGATGACGTCGGTATCCCGGTGTTCTCCGTCTACCGCGACAAGACCGCCAAGGGCACCTTCGGCAACTACAACGGCAAGGGCGCCACCAGGGAGCAGGCCATGGCCTCAGCGGTGATGGAATCGCTGGAGAGGTACTGCGCCGAGCAGAGGGAGACCGACGAGGTAATCTACGGCACCTACGAGCAGGCATCCGGCCACGGTCTCGCCATCAACCCCGTGGACCTCATCCTCCCGCAGAGGACGATGCAGTACATCGAGGACGCGGAGATCGCATGGGTAGAGGGATTCGAGATGTTCAGGGGGAAGCCCATATGGGTCCCCGCCTGCGAAGCGTTCTACCCGTACTATCCGGACGGGGACACCCAGCTCTACAGGTTCCACACCAACGGCATCGCCGCCGGCAACACCATGGAGGAGGCGATCCTCCACGCCCTGTTCGAGCTCATCGAGAGGGACGCATGGTCCATAGCGGAGTTCAACGAGGACGCCAACGCCGACGTCATCGTAGATAATCCGGATTCAGTTCCGGGACAGCTGCTGGCGAAGTTCAGGGCGAGGGGCATCGAGGTGCACCTGAAGGATCTCACCACCGACATAGGCATCCCCACCATAGGGGCGGCGGCGGACGACGTCCGCACCAAGGACCCCGAGATGCTGACCATAGGCGTCGGTACCCATCTGGATCCCAGCATCGCTGCCGTCAGGGCGCTGACCGAGGTGGCCCAGAGCAGGGCGACCCACAAGCATGGCATCAAGGTGAACGCCGAACTGCAGAAGAAGACGCAGGACATGGGCTACGAGAAGATCAAGGCCATCAACCGCATGTGGTACGCCCCCTCCAGGAAGGAGATAAAGCTCTCTGACATCCCCAACAACGCCACCGAATACGTCCTCGACGACATCGAGAGGGTGCTGCAGAGGCTGATGGAGTGCGGTTTCAACTGCGTCGCGGGAGTGGATTTCACCCGTCCCGAGATCGGCGTCCCCGTGGTGCGCATGGTCGTCCCCGGACTCGAGGTCATGACCATGGACCACGAGCGCGAGGGCGCACGCCTGTACGGAATGCCCGCAAGGCTCACTGATTACGACGATTGACGTATTCAGGAATGCCGCACGCCGTGCGGCCCTTTATCTTTCATATATTTTAACTAAAATGTTATATATGTACGACAGAACGCACCCACGCTATTGACGTAGGCCGGTGTCCTTCGTAAAAATACCCCTGTTTTGATATGAAATTCGAAAAATAAGTGGGTTTTATATCTCATGAACGAGATTACGATTCTGCAAGGGATAAACGGTGGTTTACATCGTAATCCGCCACTTTATAAGAAAAACGGAGGTATGAAATGCCAAAATACAAGGACGTAATTGACCTGTATGACGACAGGGGAAAGAAGATTGCATCACAGGTTCCCCTCGAAGCCATCAGCCCGTTACGCAACGCCGCAATCCAGAAGATTGCATCCTTGACCAAGAGGACTGTCGCAGTCAGCCTGGCTGGAATTGAGAACGCACTCAAGACCGGAAAGATGGCCGGAGACAGCACCCAGATCAAGGGAAAGGAGATCGACATCCCGCTCGTTAAGAACGCAGACAAGATCGCAGCCAGGATCAAAGAGATGGTCCAGGTCTACGACGGTGACGACACCGTTGTCGAGGTCAAGTCCGGCGGAAAGAACATTGTCGTAGTCGCTCCTACACAGAGGCTCGCCGCAGGTGTCGAGTACACCACCGGATTCACCGTGACCGCAGCAGCAACTGTTCAGGCAATCATCGATGAGTTCAACATCCCCATGTACAAGGCCAACATGGTCAAGGGAGCAGTATGGGGAAGATACCCCCAGACAGTCACCTTCACAGGTGCAAATGTCAAGTCCATCCTCGAGGTTCCCCAGAACAACGAGGGAGCAGGATACGCACTCAGGAACATCATGGCGAACCACGTCGTCGCACTGGTCAACAGGAACGCAATGCAGGGAGTCGCACTTTCCGCGATCTTCGAGCAGCTCGGTTCCTACGAGATGGGTGACGCAGTCGGACCCTTCGAGAGAGGCGCACTTCTGGCACTCGCATACGAGGGACTCAACGCCAACAACATGCTCTACTCCATCGTCAAGAAGAACGGAAAGACCGGAACCGTCGGTACCGTTATCGAGTCTCTGCTCGAGAGGGCAATCGAGGACGGAGTCATCCGCGTGAAGGAGACCCTCCCCAGCGGATACAAGGTCTACACCACTGACGACATGCCTCTCTGGAACGCATACGCGGCAACCGGACAGGTCGCAGCCGTCATGATCAACGTCGGAGCAGCAAGGGCAGCACAGGGAGTTCCTGCAACCATCCTGTACTACAACGATATCCTTGAGCACGAGACCGGACTGCCTTCCGCAGATTACGGACGTTCGATGGGAGTTTGTGTCGGAATGTCATTCTTCTCGCACTCGATCTACGGTGGAGGAGGACCTGGTCTGTTCCACGGAAACCACGTCGTTACCAAGCACTCCAAGGGAGTTCTCATCCCCGCAGTGACTGCAGCAAACTGTCTCGACGGTGGAACCCAGACATTCTCAGCAGAGGCAACATCGGGACTCTTCAAGGAGGTCTTCGGTGGAGTCGAGGAATTCAGGACGCCTATGCAGTTCGTTGGCAAGGAGGCCAAGAAGATTGCAAAGAAGCTGTGATTTCGTATGAGCGTACCTACCGAAGACAAATACACAGGGAAAGACTACCCGCAGATTTGGATCTCAACCGACCGCCTGCTGTCGGCCAACTCCACAGAGCTGATCCTTAACATGCTGGCGGAGGACGAATTCATCCTCTCTCGCGTGAGGAGGTTCGACATCAAGGGAGAGAGCATCCCTGCGACGATCAACTCGGGACCCAACAGAGGCATCGCGAACAACCACTCCGAGCGCAGGATCATCAGGTTCGGCAAGCAGGAGATCGAGCTCACGAAGGCCGTCGGCGATTTCTATCTGGAACTTCTCGTGAAGGATGAGGCCGAGATGAACGCGGTGTTCGAGGAGGTCAAGAAGGTCTGCAACGAGGCGATCCTCCCGTTAGGATTCGGCTACACCCTGTCAATTGGAAGGTACACGAAATACAGAAGCACAATTTCAGATAACTGAGGAATTAATATGGCATATCAGAGACAATTCTACCCTGGAAAGTCTATTCCTGCGATGAACAGGAAGAAATACATGAACCCCAAGGTCAAGCTGAAGCACATCCGTTCCATCTCCAAGGACGATGTCATCAAGATCATGGGCCACAGGAACCCCCAGGAGGGCTACAAGTCCATCCACCCCCCGATTGACCCCGAGGAGGAGAAGGCAAAGTACAACTGCCCCATCAGGGCACTCGTCACCCCCATCTCCGGAGCAAAGGCTGGAGACCGTGTAAGGTACATCCAGTTCACCGACTCGGTCTACTTCGCACCCATCTCGCCCTACCAGAGGGCATGGATGTACCTCTCCAGGTACAGAGGACTCGACACCGGAACCCTTTCCGGACGTCAGATCATCGAGATGCGTGAGAGGAACCTCGAGGACCTCGCACAGGAAATGATCGAGAACGAGACCTTCGACCCGGCACTCACCGGAATCAGGGGAGCAACCGTTCACGGTCACGCATGCCGTCTCGACGAGCACGGACTCATGTTCGATGCTTGGCAGAGGTACGTGTGGGATGAGAAGAAGGGAGAGGTCGTCTACGTCAAGGACCAGGTCGCACTGCCCCTCGACACGAGGATCTCCGTCGGAAAGCCCGCATCCCTCAAGGAGTGCGCAAAGAGAACGACAATCTTCACCGCATACCCCGGTGGAGTTGACATGAGAGACGACCCTGAGGTCACCATGTACGGACTCAGGATCCACAAGCTGAGGACACTTTCAGGATTCCAGCCTTGGAAGGTCATCGGAGAGTGATTTAGATGGTTTCAAAGAAAAATGAGAAGCTCTTCATGGACGCAGTCCACAAGAAGTTCAAAGAGGAGCCCACTGAGCTCAACACCCAGTACTACTGCTTCGGCGGCTGGAGACAGTCCAAGAGCAAGAGGGAGTTCGTAGAGTCTGCGAACAAGATCGCAGCCAAGCGTGGCATCCCCATGATGAACCAGGACATCGGAGTTCCGCTCGGACAGAGGTCCTGGATGCCCTACCAGCTGTCGCACACCGACATCTACGTAGAGGTCGATGACCTGCACTGCATCAACAACCCTGCAATCCAGCAGGCTTGGGATGACATCAGGAGGACCGTCCTCGTCGGTCTCGACTCCCCCCACGCCACCATCGAGAAGAGGCTGGGAAAGGAGGTTACCCCTGAGACCATCAACGAGTACCTCTTCGCGGTCAACCACACCATGCCCGGAGGAGCAGTCGTTCAGGAGCACATGGCTGAGATCAACCCTGCACTCGCAGCGGACTCTTACGTCAAGATCTTCTCCGGAGACGACGAGCTCATTGACGAGATCGACCCCAGGTTCGTTATCGACATCAACAAGCTCTTCTCCAAGGACCACGCAAAGCAGCTCAAGGCAGCGATCGGAAAGACTGTCATGCAGGCCGTCCGTGTCCCGACCATCGTCGGACGTGCAATGGACGGAGGAACCATCTCCAGGCACGCAGCAATGCAGATCTCGATGGCTTTCATCACCTCCTACAGGCTCGCAGCAGGAGAGGCAGCAATCGCAGACTTCGCGTACTCTGCAAAGCACCAGTGTATCAACATGGGAACCATGATGCCCGCAAGGCGTGCAAGGGGACCCAACGAGCCCGGAGGAATCCCCTTCGGATTCATGGCTGATATGGCACAGTCCGACCGTGTCCACCCTGAGGACCCCGGACGCGCAGCCCTTGAGGCAGTCGCACTCGGAGCAATCGTCTTCGACCAGATCTACCTCGGTGGATACATGTCCGGAGGAGTCGGATTCACCCAGTACGCTTCTGCAGCATACACCGACAACATCCTCGAGGACTACACCTACTACGCCATCGACTACATCAAGGACAAGTACGGCGGCCTCTGCAAGCTCGACCCCAACAACTTCGACGAGCTCATCAAGCTGGGAGACAACATCAACTCCTACGCTCTCGAGTCCTACGAGAAGTACCCTGCAGTCATGGAGACCCACTTCGGTGGATCCCAGAGGGCAACCGTCGCAGCAGCATCCACCGGTATCGCCGGATCCATGGCAACCGGTATCGCAGACTGCGGTGTCAACCTCTGGTACCTCTCGATGCTCCAGCACAAGGAGAGGGCAGGAAGGCTCGGATTCTACGGATACGACCTTCAGGACCAGTGCGGTTCCGCCAAC
>JAFPVN010000223.1 GCA_017395275.1 Candidatus Methanomethylophilaceae archaeon
AGAGGATACGTATAATAAGCGGCAGAGGGACAGGATGGCAACGATTTGGGTCAACCCCGGATACTCGCAGGGCGGTTTCAGCAGGATCGAGCTGAGGGACATCGCCATATCGGTCGGCGTGCTCGCGGCGGCCTTCACGATAATCTACGCCCGCGCCAACACCACGTTCTTCAGCGACAACATCGCCGTCAACTCCGCGATGTGGTTCGCCACCTCTCTGGTGATCGTCAGCGTCTGCTTCCTGCTCCACGAGTTCGGACACAAGTTCGTCGCGCAGAAGTACGGCGCATGGGCGGAGTACAGGATGTTCCCCCAGGGACTCGGTCTGTGCCTGCTATTCTCGTTCTTCGGATTCCTGTTCGCGGCGCCCGGTGCCGTGATGATAAACGGCTACATCGACCAGAAGCGCAACGGGATCATCAGTGTCGCGGGACCTGCGGTGAACCTCGTCCTGGGCGCGCTGTTCATCGGCCTGCTGTTCGTCACCGGCGGCCGCCTGCATGCGATAATCTACCTGCTGGCACACTTCAACGTGTTCCTGGCTCTGTTCAACCTAATACCGATCCCGCCGCTGGACGGATCGAAGATCGTGAAATGGAACATACCCGTCTACCTGACTATGGTCGCGGCCGGCGTGGCTATGCTCGTCCTGTTCTACATCTAAATTCAAAAAAATGTGATGGCGGGGGAAGCCCCGCCGTTATCGGGTTTACATGTACTCCTTGCAGGGGTACCTGAGCGAGACCTTACCGAGGATGCGTCCCTCCCACTGCTCCACCTTTCCGGGGTTCAGGATGTTGTTGGGGTCGAACGCCTTCTTGATGGCCTTGATGGTGGAGATCGCGGATGCCCTCTCCTTCTGGAAGTCGGGCGCCTTGGAGATGCCCACGCCGTGCTCGCCGGTGACCGTTCCACCGAGGGCGATGGTGGCGTCGAAGATCTCGTTGACCGCCTTGGTGCCCCTGTCCCACTCGTCCTTGTCCAGCGGGTTCAGCAGCATCTTGGTGTGGAGGTTTCCGTCGGACGCGTGTCCGTACGTGGCGACGGTGACGCGGTACTTCTCGGCGATCTTCTGGTATGCGGTGACCGCATCCGGGACCTTGGACACCGGCACGCCCATGTCGTCCGCCAGGGACACCGAGGAGTATCCGGGCTTGAGGGCGGACAAGGAGGTCATGACCGACTTCCTTGCGGAGGTCCAGGCCGCGATCTGCTTCTTGTCGTGGGTGGCGGTGATGGTCTGGCATCCGATCTTCTTGGCGATCTCCGCTACGGTGTCCAGGTCCCTGTCGACCTGCTCGGGCTCTCCGTCGCACTCGACGATGATGAGCGCCTTGCAGTCGGGGAGCGGGTTGCCCTGGGACTTGTTTACCGCGTCGATGGACACGGAGTCCATGAGCTCGCATGATGCCGGGATCAGGGGCTTGGCGATGATCGCGGAGATGCAGCGTCCGGCGTCGTAGACCGAGTCGAACGAGATGAGCGCCGACCCCGGACTCGATGCCCGTGAAGGCATGGGATGAGTACAGGTAAGCCATCGTCCCCATC
>JAFPVN010000224.1 GCA_017395275.1 Candidatus Methanomethylophilaceae archaeon
ACCGAAATTCTGCGCGTGTAAGTAACTCAACCCTTGGGAGTTGCAAGACATCTCAGATCGCATACCTCGATGCCCAAGACGGGTTCATTGGGTACTTCCACTCCGAACATTCCGAAGATGTTCCTGCAGTTCTTGGATATCTCCGTGAGTGCGGACGAAGAACCGTAGCTCAGACAGTTGATCGTGTTCAGATATCCGAGAGCCTGGCCGACGGACATCTCACGTTTCCCGGATTCCCTTATCTCCGCACGGAGTTCGCATTTGAGGATCAGTGAAACGAATCTGATCAGCGAACGTCCTATCATTGTGTATTTGTCGGGAGTACGGTGCCTCCTGTCATCCGATTTGCTGAAGTCGAATGCCTGTTCAGTAAGTCTCCTTGCGTCATATGCCGTCATAACCGTCGACCAGTCCAGATCCGATGACGATAGCATTATGAATACTCCCGCGCGGTTCTCTGCGAAGCTTACGGAATTCTGCTTCTCCTTCACGATCGCCTTCTTCCCGTCGGCCTGTACATCGAAGTGTTTTATCGCTTTGCCAGCGATCTTTTTGAATCTGGTTACAGGATCCTTGCATTCGATCTCCGCGGCTTTCTTCCTGAGGTCGTTCAGCATCATCTTGTGGTTCTGGACCTCGTCGGAATACTTCTTGGAGTCGAAACAGACGTATGCGTTCAGCATACCCTCCTTCCCGTGTTCGGCATCGCCGGACACCGTGAAGGAGTATGCCTGCGATCCGTCCACGGATAACCTGTCTGCTTCCGTGATTCCGATATGTGTCTTCCATACCTTGTACGCATGGCCGTCGTGAATCAGATCCAGAGACTCGTTTGTCTTCACGAACCTGGACATCAGCGTCTTTATGGCTTTGGAGGATGTGTTCGCAGGGGCGGTGAATCTTATCCCCTTGTCCAGGAGGTGTTTTACATTGGCACCCGAAACGAATCCCCTGTCGAAGACGAACAATGCATCATCCTTTCCGTACCTCCCGATGTCCGAGACCATCCTGTCCACGGTAGCTATATCGGAGATCGTACCCGGATAATGGCGGAACATTAGGGGGATGCCCCTCATGTCCGTGGCAAATCCTGTCTTCGTCTGTCTGATGTCCTCCCCGTCCTTGTTGTTGATAACATATTCAGCCATCTGATCCAGTTCGGAATATGTCCCGTTCGTAGTGGTGTCCCAAGCCACCAATCCGTCGGATCCTTTCACTCTGAGTTCGAAGAAACGGTCGATGTTCATCTCCTTCTCCCCCAGGTTCCTGGTGAAATCGGAGAGCGTTCCGGAATCCATGGAGGTTCTCAGATCATAGAATTCGCGGATGTACGTTCTCTCGAGGGTTGAATCGATAGTCCTGAAAGCACCTGGTTCCATCAGATACGCCATGGCCGCAGCCAGTATGATCTTCCCCGAATTGCCGAATGCCCTCATGAGGTCCTCGCCGAGTGACATCCTCAGCTGCACTTCGTGCAGCAGATATGTCGCTCCGTACTCCTTCGAGGACACTCCTTTCAGTATCGCGATCTCCTTTTCTTTCGCGATTTTTCTGCGGTTCTCCGCAGATTTTTCAGGAATCTTGGGGAGAAGCTCCTTAGTGTCGGGATCCACCCTGCCCAAATAGGTGGAAACGGTCCTTTTCTTCCCGTTTTCCATCACGGATGTGATCTCATAGGCGTAGAATCTGTCCCCTCTTTTGACGATCGTGCGTTTGATTCCATCTCCATCCCTCGGTCTAACCATGGCATTACCTAACATAAACTGTATGTAAGTAATAGTATAAAACACCTCTTACCGTACCCTAGCCAGCATATGAAAAATTGATCAGAAAACAGGATTGCGATTACTTAGCACGCGCAGAATTTGGGC
>JAFPVN010000225.1 GCA_017395275.1 Candidatus Methanomethylophilaceae archaeon
CATACCACCTATACATACGGCAAGGTGACGATCAGGAAGAACGCATGGCTCGGCATGAACTGTACAATCTGCCCAGGAGTGACCATAGGGGAGAATGCCGTGGTCGCCGCAGGTGCGGTGGTCACCAAGGATGTGCCCGACAACGCGGTGGTGGGAGGCTGTCCCGCGAAGATCATCAAGATGCTCGACCCCTCGGAGCAGAAGGAAAGATTCTGACCTTGGGATGCATCCAATACCCGGGGGTACCGTCATTACCCTTACCCCGGCATTTACTCTCCGCCGAGGTTTTATATTGAGTCGGAAACGCTTATGTCAACCATGTCCGAAAACGGCATGAACTATCTGGAGCTTGAATACGAACACCTCTACAACGTGAGGGACCAGACGCTGCTATTCCTGAAGATGTGCCCGAAGACCACGGGGCTGGCCGAGGAGATGCTGACCTGGCTGGACGCGAAGGTCAGGATGCTGGGAGAGAAGCTGATGGAGAAGACGGAGTGAGGCATATCGGGGCGGGGTGCTCAGAACACCCTGTCCCCGTTCCTGACACCTTGCGCAGGCTGGAGCAATACCACGCCCTGTTCCGAGTCTGTACCGAGTATACGTACCTCGCTTTTCACCGAACCTATGTGCATCGGGGAAAGATTGGTGCAGCAGATCACCTGTCTGCCGACCAGGTCCTCCGGGGCGTACAGTTCCGTAAGCTGTGCCGACGAGGTCTTGACCCCGAATTCGCCGAAATCTATCTTCACCGCATAGGCGGGATTCCTAGCCTTCTTGTTTATCTGCACATCGATGACCGTGCCTGCCCTCATCTCCACCTTGTCGAAATCATCCACTCCTATCATGAGGTTCCTCCTGTATGGAAATCGGATGGTGGTAATAAATGGTAGGTCATGAGATCACTTCCTCCATCATCCTCTTCATCATGTCGTTGGGATCCGCCTTGTTGCAGTATTCCTCGTACACCCTCATGAAGTACTGCTGGATGGACTCGTTCACGATCTCGTCCCTCGAAGGGTAGTGGCCGTTCAGTATGCCGAACGCCGTCAGCAGCTCCAGCCGTCTGCGGTTATCCTCGGACAGTTCGTAAGAAACCCTTCCCATCTTCCCTCCGTTTCCGTGTGATTCCGAAATGGTAATTATGGGGTATATAGAAATAGGTGGGAGTGCGCCGCATTGATGGCTTGGGATGCAACGGCGCACCCCTTTTGGTTGGGACAGAAACTCGAAATATGGGTTCTTCTGCAATCGTATAAGCAGAACAATCCATTTAAACCTTTCATTTGATTTTTAATTACCTTTTAAGAATTAAACCGAACAATGAAAAAAGAGTCAGACCATCCTTCTGAATCCGACCTTGATGCCGAAATGCCTCTCCAGAACGGATGTCAGGCCGATGGTCATCATCCCGTAGGACAGGGCGTTGGATTGTTCGAGTGTCACCGTTCCTGTGTTGAGCGACTTCAGGAACATGTCGTTCAGTCCGGAGACCATAACCTCTATCACCGACGATGCGACGGGGTCGTCCCTGTCGTACTCGATCTTCAGGTCCTCCATCATGCGTTCGTTCAGATACGAACGGTATTCCTTCGCATATGCGTAGTCCCTGTATTCCAGCACCAGAGGGACCAGGAACTTCCGGTTCTCCTCGAAAAGTCTCTGGAAACCGGGTATGAACTCCGTGTAGTCGATATTGTCCCTATCGGTCCTGGCGAAGAGATCCTTCAGCTTCCCCATCTGTTCCGTTTCTATGGATTCCAGAACGTCCTCCCCGCAGGAGTAATAGTTGTAGAAGGTGGAACGGTGGATCCCTGCCTTCAGACATATCTCCCCCACGGTGCAGCCGCTGTGCTCTCCTCTCTCGTAGAAAGACCAGTAGGCGTCCTGTATCCTTCTTCTCATCCTGACCCTTGCGCGGTGGTACTCCGACATATGATCGCCGTAAATATCGACACAATAATGTTTTTTGTAGTATTTCTTTTTATATGA
>JAFPVN010000226.1 GCA_017395275.1 Candidatus Methanomethylophilaceae archaeon
AGCTTCCTGATGTTGATCCTGCTCACGAGGTCGCGCCAGAAGTCCGGCGACAGGATCATCAGGAACAGTACAGCTTCCAGACGCCCGATTATCATCAGTACTGCGCACACGCACTGCGCGAAGGTGTTCACGTCGGTGATGTCGCCCAGGCTGTACAGCCCCTTGCCCGTGGTGGTGAGGGCGGACGTGGCCAGACACAACGCATCCTCCATGTTCAGTTCGGTGAACGATATGAGGATGGTACCCCCGATCAGCACGATGAAGAAGGTCAGCATGGTCAGCAGCGCGCCGTAGGCCAGGTCCCTGCTGACGTTGACCCTCCTTACCCTTATGGTGGAGACCTGGTTGGGGAAGGCCACCTCGGTGATCTCCTTCTTCATGATCTTCAGCGATATCGCGGCCCTGGCCACCTTGATCCCGCCCGTGGGGGAGTCGATGCACCCGCCGATGACGGCCAGCAGGCTGAACGTCAGTACCAGTGCGGCCGGCCAGTTGTAGTCGTATACCATGAATCCCGTGGTGGATGCGTTGGAGAGGACCACTAAGACGAAGTCCAGAACGCCCACCGCATCGTCGGGGAAATCGCCGAACTGGAAGAGCAGTACGGCGGCTATCGCGCCTATTATGAGGAGCCACGAGAACAGGTAGAGGTTCTCGTTGTCCTCCTTCATGGGCTTGAAGGTGCGCTTCGTTATCGCGAAGAACAGCGTGGTGAAGTTGAACAGGGAGATGAACATGAACAGCCCGATGACGATCCTGGATGCGGGCTCGAAGGCGTCCAATCCGCCGTGGATGTCCTGGAATCCCGTTGTGGACACGGTGGACATGGCCATCCTCACAGACATCTGCACGTCCACACCCGTAACTATGAGCAGGACGGCCATCACGAACGTGGATGCCAGATATACCATCCCGTAGCGCACGGCGATTTTGATGATCTGCGGGGTGTAGACCTCGCTGTCGACGGATGCGGTGCCCGATGCGAAGAAGAACCTTCCGGGAAGGCCGAAGTCCCCGACGTACAGACAGAACATCGAGATGAACATGAATCCGCCCATCCAGCCGGTGACCGCCCTCCACATGAGTATCGGGCCCTCCATCTGCGAGAGGTGGATGACCGACATCCCGGTGGTCGTGATCCCGCTGATGGACTCGAAGAACGCGTATTTGATGTCGAACCCGAAGAACAGGTAGGGTATCGCACATAGCACGATTACCAGCAGGTATGCCGTCAGGATGGTAAAGATTCCGACGGACGGACGGGGCTTGCTGCCCTTGAACATGAACAGGCAGACGAGGGCTACGATGATCCCCAGGAGCGCGAACACGCGCATCCCGTTGGAGTGGTCGCCTATGCCCATGACATCGAAGCACAGTCCCATGCACACGAAGACAAACAGCAAGGGGTACCCCAGTGCATGGATCAGGAAGCAATCGAACCTCCCCTTCTCCGTGAGATAGTACTCCAGCCTGCTCGCGATGTTCATGGTCACACACTGTAATTGAGCTCGATACCGAACATCTTCTCGAGTTTCTTCAGCTTGGCGAAGTTTGTGAACATGAGCGCCTGGTCACCCTCCTGGAACTTCGTGTCCAGACGCGGGAATATGACCTCCCCGTCGCGGATGAGACCGGTGAGGCGGCAGCCCTCGGGGAGCTTCACGTCGCCGACGTACTGGTCGGTGACCTCGGACTTGGGCTGGATGATCATGCTGAAGAACATCCTGCCGTCGTGCTTCATCATGAGGGATGAGTTGCCCTCGGTCTTGATCATCTTGGCGATCTGGTTGGTCACGATGTTGTAGTAACCGATCCTGGACGGGATCTCGGCGAACTCGAAGATGCTCTCGTAATCCAGGACGGAGTACTCGGAGATGATCTTCGTGGCGCCCAGCTTCTTTCCCATGAGCGACGCCAGCAGGTTGGTCTCGTCGTTGTTGTCCAGCGTCATCAGGACGTCGGCGCGGGCAACGTTCTCCATCTTGAGCAAATGGGGGTCGACGATATTGCCGTTGATGATCTTCACGGTGCTGAACTGCCTGGCAAGCCTCCTGCATAGAACAGGGTCGTTATCGATGAGCTTGACGTAGCGCTTCTTGCTCTCCAGCAGACGCGCGGTCTGAACGCCTATGACGGTGGCGCCCAGTATCACGAAGTCCGATGCGGGCCTGTCGACGCCCATCATCTGGTTGAAGTCCTCGATCCCCTTGGGGGTCCCGAGCACGCAGATGCTGTCAGCCATGCGTATCTCGACGGTCTCGCAGTCCAGGATGATCGCGTCGCTCCTCTTGATCGCGACTATGTATGCGCCCTCGGGCATGTCCAGCCCGATGGGGACCTTCCCTATGACGCTGGTGTTCTCCTTGGTGACGCTGAACGTCGCCAGACCCATGCCTATGGTCTCGAACGACTCGTAGTCCACGCCGTTCTCCAGAAGGGCGAGCGAGGACAGTATGTTGGCGGACAGCAGTTCGGGGGAGAATATCTGGTCGACGATGCCGTAGTTGTCGTTGACCATGTAGTCGGGATCCCTGATCCTTGAGATGGTGGTGATGTCGGGCTTGATGCGCTTAGACATCATGCAGATGTAAAGATTATCGGCATCCTCCGATACCGTGGAGATGATGATCTCCGCCTGATGCCTGCGGATGGCCTCCTCCAGGACCTTGGGGTTGGTACCGCTCTCGTTGAAGATGGACACGTTGTAGAGGGACTTGATCTTCTCCGCCACCACGGTGTCCTCTTCGATGACCATCACGTCGTTCTTGTTGCTGAGAACCTCAGCCGCCGTAGCGCCGACCTTTCCGGCGCCCACTATGATAATGTTCATTCACACCACGTCAGTCTTCCCTGTTCCTCATGTATATGTCGCGGTTGTGCACATAGCTCAGAACTGCGCCGAGTATGCAGACGACGGCGATGATGAAACAGGCCAGTACGAAGATGTTGATGTAACTCTGCGGTCCGTTGAACGAATCGGACAGGTTCCCGCTGCCGATGTCGGCGACGAAGGTGTCGTTGGCGATGAAGTCGATGAGGTTCCCGCCGTAGTTCATCATGGATCTGAACATCTTCTCGGAGAACATCGTCTGGAAATCGCTGACGAACCTGTCGAACGAATAGTTCGGTGCCTGGACGGTGCTGAAGATCTCATCCACCGATGGGAACTCGGGGGCGGCGGAGGACTCGTCCGCCACGACGACAGCGGCCATGACGATGAGACCGACAGACAGGACCAAAGCCCATGTACTCTTCATGCCCGGGATTATCTGTTATAGGAATAAATAACCTGCGTGCGCGCATGCCGGCAAAATAACGCGTTCTATGCGCGCGACAAGAGGATGAAGAACAACCCATCTCTATGTTCTCGGACATCTGGCACATCCGAATTCAGGATGGAAGGGAAAAGCGGCCCTGCCGAAGCAGCCGGGGCCGTGTGAAAAAAAGTTAAGGGAGCGGAGCTCCCGTTCAGGTCCTCATGCTCTTCCTGATCAGCACGAACGCCACGGCGCCGATCGCGATGACCGCGGCGATACCGACACCGATCACGACATAGGTTGTCACCTTCGATTTGTTCTTCGAGGCCTCCTTCTCGATGGAGGATGCCTCAGAGGAGACCGCATCGTAGGTCTTCGTCACCTTGACGTGGTCCGAGGATTCGTACGATGGGATGTAGACCCCGTCGGTGGTATAGTCGCTGGGATCCTTGACATTCGCGGTGATGTTCGTGGTGTGCGACGGAGGGACATTGGTGTCCATGGTCATGTTGAACGTCTTGCCGTCGACCTTCCAGGACTCGGATGCCTTCTTCACATCGGCGGAATAGGACGTGGTCCTGGTCCCCTTAGTAGTGCTGGTGATATCCGATGTCTTGCCCTCGTACTCGTAGACGTCCTTGGAACCGCTGGAACCCCTGGCCTCGATGCTGTAGGAGAACGATTTGTCACCGGTACCCGAAACGGGCTTGTAGGTGAACGTCAGCGAGATCGAGGTCACGCCGGCCATGTTCATCGTCCTCTTCTCCATGACGCAGTGGGCGTCATCGATCGACAGGAACTCCTGGACGGATTCGGTGGACATCTTGGAATCGATGGTGCCTGTGACCACCAGCTTGTCGCCGACGCTGTACTCGGTGATGCCGAGGTATGCCGTGATCGCATCCGCCACCTCCTGCTCCTCCTCGGAGAGGTAGGTTCCCGCGATCACATCGTACCCAGTGTTGAAGATGTATGTCACGGATATCCCCGTGATGTTTGTGTCCTCGGTGGAGAGGGTCGTGTACGTCATACCCGACACCTTGATCCCGTATCCGTCCGAGTACGTCAGTTTGTCGCAGCTGACGGACTCGACAGACGATAACGTGAGCAGATTGACCTCGTTGGAGATGGCACCCGTGATGATGTCACTCTTGCTCATTCCGGCCGCCGCGAGTTCGTCGTCGGTCGCCCCCTCTTTCACCTCGATGAGATACCCTTTCGCATCATCGGTGAACGCATCCGATCCCGATGCGGAGATGACGGGCAAGAGCATCATCAGGGAAGCGACGGCTACGGCCGCAAGTGCCAGACTGACAGAACGGCGGCGGTTGCCCGCAGCCTTCGCAGAATATCTGGTTATGGAATTCATGGATTGAAATCATCTCCTGCTTATTTCACCGTTGCGGGAGTGCAGGCGTACGCACGCAAGTAGTTAATATAAAGAACACATCGAGCCGAACATGTTGCAGCAGATCGAGGAAGGCTACTGGCAGAAAAACAGGGCCTCCAAGGTGAAGGATGTCAAGGACATTGTCGAAGGCATCGTCGAGTCGGTCAGGAAGGACGGGGACAAGGCCCTCATCGAACTGACCGAGAAGTTCGATAAGGTCAAACTGAAGTCCGTGCAGGTATCCAGGGAGCAGATCGAGGAGGCCTACGAGAAGGTCGACCCCGTGCTCGTGGAGGAGCTTGAGAACGCGGCGTACAACATCCAGCGCTTCCACCAGATGCAGCTGCCCCAGGACCTTTGGCTCAGCGAAGTGGAACCGGGAATCAC
>JAFPVN010000016.1 GCA_017395275.1 Candidatus Methanomethylophilaceae archaeon
AATGCTCTCAGGCTCTCGGGTACGATAGACGGATGGAGCTTCATGGCCGGGGTGATGATGTAGGGCGATAAAAAGCAGTAAGGAGGGTGTGAGGGGCCGGAGCCCCTGATTGATCATTCGATCTCGGTCTCGTCGATGTCGCCGATGTCCAGGTCTCCTGCGAGGGAGATGATCTGGAGCTCCTCGAGCTTGTCGTCGTCGACCTTGGAGGGCGAGCCGTCCAGTAGGGAAACCGCCCTCTTATTCTTGGGGAACGCAATGACGTCCCTGATGGACTCCTTGTTCAGGAGGATGGCGCACAGCCTGTCCACTCCGATGGCGATTCCGCCGTGGGGAGGCGCTCCGTAGCTGAGCATCTCCACGAAGTAGCCGAAGTTCCTCTCGATCCTCTCGTCGTCGAGTCCGAGCTTGTGGAATACCTGCCTCTGCATCTCGACGTTGTGGATACGCAGGGATCCAGATCCGAGCTCGTTGCCGTTCAGGCACAGGTCGAAGCACGCTCCGCCGACGTTCTCGTCCATGGGATCGCCCACGGGGAGGACGAACGGGTGGTGGAACGCGTCGCACTTGCCGGAGACGGGGTCGACTTCGTAAATGGGGCACTGGTCCATCCAGAAGAACTGGAAGACGTCCTCGGGCACGAGCCCCAGGTCCTCGGCCACCTTCTTCCTGAGGAATCCTCCGCCCTCATAGGTGGCCTTCCAGGGCCCGGCGATGATGAACAGGAGGTCGCCCTCCTCCGCGCCCATGGTCCTTTTGATGTCCTCGAGGATCTCGGGAGTGAAGTACTGCACGATGTTGCTCTCGAGCTTGCCGTCGACGCACCTCATCCAGGTGAGTCCTCCGAGGCCGACCTTCTTGGCGTACTTGATGTAGCGGTCGACGTCGTTCCTTCCGACCTTCTCGCCGGCGATGTCGGCCTTGAGGTTCATCCCTGCGACGAACCCGCCCTCGGCCAGGATGTTCTGGAAGATCTTGTACGGAGCGTCCTTGACGACCTCTGTGAGCTTGATGAACTCCAGACCGTACCTCATGTCGGGCTTGTCGGATCCGAACCTCTCCATGGCGTCGCGGTATCCGATGTGGGGGAACGGGGTCTGGAGATCCTTTCCGTAGAGTCCCTTCCAGACGTAGCTGACCATTCCCTCCATCATGTCCTGGATGTCCTTCATGTCGACGAAGGACATCTCCAGGTCCAGCTGGGTGAACTCGGGCTGCCTGTCCTTCCTGGAGTCCTCGTCGCGGAAGCATCTGGCGACCTGGTAGTAGCGGTCCATGCTCGCGACCATCAGCATCTGCTTGAACTGCTGAGGGGACTGTGGAAGGGCGTAGAAGGTTCCGGGATGGACCCTGGACGGGACGATGTAGTCCCTGGCTCCTTCGGGGGTGGACCTTCCGAGGATTGGGGTCTCGATCTCGAGGAACCCGTTCTGCTCGAGGTACTGTCTCGCGAGGTGCACGAGCTTGCTCCTGAACTGCAGATCGCTGAGCTCTGCCCGGACAGCTTTTTTTCAGATCCGGTTTTTAAGCGCGTGCAGTACCGCCGGATCGGAAAAGTTTCAGATGAATCGCTTGTCCAATGGATTTCCGGTCATTCCGAGGTGTTATGTATTGTGAACAGCCGCAGGCAGGCGCAGGAGCTGTATCGACAGCTGCCGAAAGAAGGACGGTATCACCTGTCAACATGGATGACGCCGGAGCATCGGAGAAGGACGCT
>JAFPVN010000227.1 GCA_017395275.1 Candidatus Methanomethylophilaceae archaeon
ACGGCCGCCCCGCTGGAACCCGGCTACGGGGTCATGCATGCGGGGAACGCCAACATAAACGAGCTGCTCTGCTACGATTATTCCGAGAGCGACACGGAGACCATCGATACCTTCGCGGAGGTGATGAACGATGCCGTCTCGTCCTTCCCCTCCGGAGAACCGCCGTTCACCATCGCGTTCGAGAACACGTGGTGGCCGGGCATGCGCATGACCGATTCCGCAGGCTACAAGAGGCTGGCATCGAAGCTGGAGTTCGAGGACTGGTGCGTCTGTCTCGACACTGGGCACCTACTCTTCTCCATGAAGGGATCCGATGACGAGGCCGGCGCTCTGGAGATACTGAACGGGTGCGTGGATAGCTACACATCCGACCTGATGGAGAGGATCGTGACCATGCACCTCCACGTAAACACCTCCAGGAAGATACTCAGGACGCTGGCGGACCCCGACAGTGCCAGCGTGCCGACGGAGGAGCGCATCAAGCGCGCCTACAAGCTCATAGGGAACGTGGACCAGCACCGTCCGTTCTCGGATCCCGGCGTGAGGGACCTCGTGGAACGCATCGACCCCGATTACATAGTGCACGAGATGGGTGCCGTGGTCATCGAGGACCAGATACGCGACCACATCTGCCAGCGCTCTTTCTTCGATTAGGATATAAGCTTCTTCACGATCGCGACTATGTCCTCGAACATCTGCGGGCAGAGCGTGGTGTAGAGTCCCTCCTTGTTCGCCCTGATGTTGTCCTCGTTCTTCCTGACGTCCAGGCCGAGGATCCCGGGACAGGTTATGTCGGGATACTTCTGGCGGAACTCCATGAAGAACTGCTCGCGCTTGATCATGCACAGCCCCTGCGCCGCGTAGTCGGGCTGGTCCTTCCCGAACTTCCAGCCGATGACCGCCAGCGCGGCCAGGACCCCGCCGCATACCGAACCCTGCAGCAGCCCCATGCTCATGCACGACACCAGCCTGATGGCCTCCCCCAGTTCCTCGCCCAGCTCCTTCTCGAACGCCTTGATGACGCATTGGGCGCAGTCATAACCCTGATTGGTAAGTGCCAGCAGTTCGTTCCTGTCCATGTCCGGTAATCGCATCCGGCGCATTAAATGGTTTGCCGCACCGTCCCGCATAAAGCCAATGCTTTTATAGGGAGTCTATATTGGGTGTTCAGAGGAATATAACATGGCACGCTTCAAAGAGGCAGAGAGCAGGCTCCTGGACAAGTCCGTCTGCATGAACTGCTACGCCACCAATGCAAAGTCTGCATCCAAGTGCCGCAAGTGCGGAAGCAGCGATCTCAGGCCCAAAGCGAAAGAGAGCAGGAAGCAGTAAGCTCCCTGCCTTTTACAAGGCTTCGGGTCTACGAAACCCAAAAACGGCTTCACCTGTTTCGGGTGGGCCACAGACCTACCTTTACGCCACGTCACATCCGGCGTTCAGCGTCTTCCGACCCGCCCATTCCCCAACCTTAAAATCATAATAATAGGATGGGGTGGACTGGACACACGGTGCAATCATGAAGGTACTCGTCGTCAACGACAACCCCGCAATCAATACGATCATCGAGGAGATACTCGATGTCGACGGCCACGAGATATACGGCGCCGTCAAGCTCGACGATGCGGAGATGATGCTGGAGACATTCCATCCGGAGGTCATCATCATCGAGGAGACGGTCGACGGCGAGGACGCGATGAACTTCATCGACAAGATCGACCCCGAGTCCAAGACCAAGATCCTGATGCTCACCAGCGGGAAGAAGCAGCGCCCGATGGACAAGCCCATGATCGTCGGTTTCATCCACAAGCCGTTCAAGGCCGCCGAGATCCTCGACCCCATAAGGAGGATCCGCGACGGCGACAACTACGTCCCATCGACCCCCATAATCGGCAGCGAGGGGAAGAAGGGTCCCAAGAGGCGCCTCTTCGGAAAGTCCGAACCCAGGAAGGAGGAGAAGAAGGAAGAGGAAGAGGACATCATCCGTTTCGGGAAGTCCTACATCATCTACGAGAACACCCCCAAGTCCGTCTACCTGGTGACCAAGGAGTTCATCCCCCAGGGCGTGTACATCTTCGTGACGTCATTCGACAGGAAGAAGACCATCCAGACCAACATCAGCGACGACAAGGCGGAGGTCATGACCCTCTCCAGGAAGGGAGGGTTCGGGTCGGAGGACGCCAGCATGCTCGGGACCATAATGTCCAGGATAATGGGCTACATGGACCAGTCCCTGAGGCCGGTCATAGTCTTCGACAACTTCTCGCAGATCATAGAGATAAACGGCATCAACCGCGCCCTGATGCTCGTCTGCCAGATATTCTCGGGCGCGCAGAAGCCCTTCTCCATGGTGCTCTCCGTGAGGGAGGAGCTGTTCACGGACAAGGACAAGAATTTGCTCTCCCGCTATCTGGAGCGTTACGACTTCGATCTGGAGAAGCGCCTGAACATAGGCAGGGAATCACAGTCAGCAGAACCGCAGGAACCACAGACGGAACCACAGAGAGATGATATTCAATGAACGGAAAGATTGAGAAGGTTTGGGCAAGAGAAGTACTCGACTCCAGGGGCAACCCCACTGTCGAGGCGGAGATCACAATCGGCGGCCACAGGATCACGGCCATAGCACCCTCCGGTGCATCCACCGGTTCCTGGGAGGCGCACGAGCTCAGGGACGGAGGCAGCAGGTTCGGAGGGAAGGGGGTCCTCAAGGCCGTCGAGAACGTGAGGGGCCCCATCGCCAAGGCCATCACCGGCATGTCAGTGACCGACCAGAAGGCCATCGACGTCGCCATGATCGCGGCCGACGGCACCCCCAACAAGAACAACCTCGGCGCCAACGCCATCATAGCCACCTCGCTGGCGGTCGCGCAGGCGGGGGCGATGGTCGAGGGCGTCCCGCTCTACCAGCACATCGGCTCCAACGGGAAGACCCTCCCCGTCCCCATGCTCAACATCATCAACGGCGGCAAGCACGCCGGAGGCAACCTCAAGATCCAGGAGTTCATGGTCATACCCGCGGGCGCCAAGTCCTTC
>JAFPVN010000228.1 GCA_017395275.1 Candidatus Methanomethylophilaceae archaeon
GGAGAACACCACGTGGTCGCCCGAGTTTAGATTGGAGAAGAACAGGGCGGACAGGGCCGACACCCCCGATGCCAGCACTATGCAGTCTTCCCCTCCCTCCAGAGAAGCCAGTCTCTCCTGAAGGTATTTCTGGTTCGTCCCTCCGTTGCGGGTGTACAGATTCGGGCCCGCATCACTCCAGTTGATGGAGGTGGGATCATATGGAAGCTCGTAGCTGTTGGCCATGGTAATCGGTCTTTTGATCGCTCCGGAATCCTTGTCTACGTCGTTTCCCGCATGGACGGCTCTCGTCCTGAATCCGTAATCCGAGTCTTTCTGCGTCATTCTTCTCGTTGGAATAAATTCTATTTTCATATATGAATATAGTTTAATATTACTTGAGACAATCGTGGACACGATTAAAGAACAATCCGTTGCCGACAACACGGCGGACGCCATCGACATGGAGATGGTAGAGAAGAAGGCCGTCCTGTCCATGGGCGGGCCCGTGAGGCTTCCCGAGGGGTTCGAGATCCCCTTCAAGGTATCGCACTCCACAGCAGGTCCTGGAGCCGGATTCGACACGGTCGCGATTAGGTTCGGGAGATACAGGGTCAAGAAGCCGATCTCCTACGATTCCGGGGAATTCGATCTCGTCGTGGACGGGGATGGCACCTTATCCCTCTTCAAGGACGGGGATCTGTTCCTGAAGGGGGTCGAGCTGATCCCGGTGATTAGGCATTGCCCGGGTCAGGCGTTCTTCAACATCGATCCCAGATGCGAATACAGGTGCGCGTTCTGCTCTTCCCCCCGCCTCGGTGCGGACGAGGTCAAAGAGATGAGCGAGGCCAGGGTCTTAGAGTTGATAGGGGAGTCCCTGTCCCTTTACTCCTTCGATTCTGTGTCGTTCACCAGCGGGGTGGTGGGAGGCGTGGATGCGACCGTGGAGCGCATGGCTGGTCTCGTCAGGGCCGTCCGCAGAGAGTATCCCGGCATTAGGATCGGCGTAGAGCCTTACGTCTCGTCCGAATCGCATCTGAGGCTTCTGAAGGACGCCGGGGCCGACGAGATCAAGCTCAACCTTCAATGCGCCACGGACGAGATATTCGGGAGGGTCTGCCCGGACCTCGACCGTGGGAATATCTGGAGGATGCTGGAGGCAGCCGTCGGGATATTCGGCAGGGGCAACGTGACCTCGAACGTCATCTACGGGTTCGGAGAGACCGACCAGGATGTGTACGACGTCATGGAGAGGCTCTGCGGGATAGGCGTGATTCCCGGGCTCAGGGCTCTCCGCATCAACGGCATCAACCGCCAGTCCCTGGAGGAGTCTATGGGAAGGCTGGAGAAAGCCTCCTCAGACAGGATCATAGCCCTGGCCAGGAAGCAGAAGGAGGTCATGGCCAGACACTCGTTGGACACTCGGACCAGCAGGACAATGTGCCTCGAATGCGGATGCTGCGACATAGTTCCGTTTCGCGATATATGAACGGTTTAGGGTTCCTGTTGCCTGGATCCGCACACAGGGCATTCCGGGTCTTTGCCGAACTCGATCTGGATCGTCCTTCCGCAGGAGAAGTCGAACGACGAGAACCTCCCGCGGGAGGGGTCTTCGCGGCCCGTTATCAGCTTCAGGACCTCCGTGGATTCCATGGCCCCTATGGTCATCACGACAGATCCTATGGACGCCGGGGGGACGCTAGAATCGGGGATGTCGCCTAGCATGCATCTGAGGCAGGGGGTCCTTCCCGGCAGTATCGTGCAGAGCTCCCCTGTCAGGCCGGCTATGCCCCCGTGGACCAACGGCTTCCCGGTCCTGACCGAATACTCGTTCAGGGCCATCCTGCAGGAGATCGAGTCGAGGCAGTCGACCATCACGTCGCAGTCGTCGAAAAGGCACGACGTGTCGTCTCCGAACGAGCCCACATGGACGCTGGTTTCCACCTCCGGGTTTATCTCCCTGATCCATTCGCCCATCAGCTATGCCTTTGGCCTGGGCCTTTCTCCGGTCAGGACGTGCTTGGAGTAGACGAACTGCCTGTTAAGGTTGCTGATCTCCGGCACATCGCGGTCGATGATCGTCAGCTTCCCTATGCCTGCCATAGCTAGCGAGGTCGACACGTACGTCCCCAGGCCACCGCAGCCCACGATCCCGACGTTCGATCCCCTGATCCTCTCCTGCTCCTCCTGGGAGAATTCCAGGAGCTGCCTGTCGTATCTTCCCATAGAACATTCCTTTGCGTCAGATTATGTACTCGGGCTCGATATCCTGGATCCTTATGATTCCCTTGGAGTTGGCATCGTCCAACAGGTCCTGGATGGTGGTGCTCTCCATGATGTCCATGACGGCCTTCCAGATCCTCATCCACATGTCCAGGGTGGTGCAGCGGTCCTTCCTTTCGCAGTCCACCCCGTCCTCCTTTATGCAGGGAGCGGGGGATATGCTCCCCTCGATCTGGGTGACGACCTCGGCCACGGTTATCTTCGAGGCAGGGCGGGTGAGTACATAGCCTCCCTGGGGGCCCCTCTCCCCTTTCACGATGTCGCTTTACGACAGGACGGAGATGATCTGCTCGAGATA
>JAFPVN010000229.1 GCA_017395275.1 Candidatus Methanomethylophilaceae archaeon
CGACCCCGTCCAGCACCTTGTACTTGTTGTACGAGTACCTCAGTCCCCTCACTTCGATCGGGTTCAATTCCAGCCCACCTCCTTCTTCCTGCGGATCAGCAGGAATATGAATATCGGTGCTCCGATGAGTGCGGTGATGACCCCTATGGGGAGGGTCCCGTACTGCGGGATGACGATATGAGCCAGATAGTCGCATATCGTGATGAATGCCGCACCGCCGATCATGCTCAGGGGCATTATGGTGCGGTTGTCCGGACCGAGGATTATCCTCAGTATGTGGGGTATCACCAGTCCTATGAATCCGATCACCCCGACGAAGGATACCGCCGCGGCAACGATGATCGTCGAGAGTATGAGGATGAACAGACGCGTCTTCTTCACATCCACTCCGAGGTCCATGGCGTGGATGTCGCCGAGCATCATGGCATTGAGGGCCTTGCATTGGGTGAGCAGCAGTATCGAGCATACGACGATGATCGGTACCATGAACGCGATCTCGTCCCAACTGGCGTTGCCCAGGTTGCCCATGGTCCAGAACACTATCCCCTCCATCCTGTCCCCCGCTATGAACGTCAGCAGGGACACCACCGCGGACAGGAGGGACGATACGGCCACTCCCGCCAGGATGAGGGACTCCGTCCTGACGGTCCCTCCGACCCTCGCCATGTTGTATACGAGGATCATGGTGCCGAAGCACATCACGAACGCCAGGAACGGGGTGACTATCGTTCCGGGTATGAAAGGTATTGTGAAAAGAAGGCTCGCAGCGGCACCAACCGAGGCTCCCGACGAAAGACCCAGTATGTAAGGCGATGCGAGCGGGTTGCGGAAGATCGCCTGCATGGCGCATCCCGTTATCGCGAGTCCCGCACCGACGAACAGTCCGGCCACCACGCGCGGGGCGTTGGTGTCCCTGATGATTATGCGGGATCCCCAGGTGCCTCCTCCGAACAGGGTGTCGATGACCTCCGCGAAGGTGTAGCTGTGGGTCGCATCCACCCAGGACAGGTCGAGGAGGATGCACAGAAGCGTGGCTGCCACCAATATGATGATGCCAATCGCTATCTTCGGAATCCTCTCCATTTTGGGACCTGCCTGTTCGGATGGGGAAAGAGGTTGGAAGGGGTTTATAGGGTTTTGTCTGTAGTCGCAATTCAGTGTTTCCTGAGGAACAGCAGTCCCGCGATCAGGACGACGGCGGCGACGCCGACACCTATGCCGATGTACAGCGCGGTGTTCTTCTTGGGTTCGTCGACGGTCGGTACATCGCCCTCGAAGGTGTCGGGGTACATGGCGCAGGCCATGGTCCAGACGCCGTTCATGCTCTCGATGCTGTAGTTGTTCCACAGCGGGTTGAGCGGGACGACCCTGTTGTTGAACGCATCCTCGCTGATGGCTGCTCTGAGGGTGTCGAGGTTCGCCTGATTGCTCTTGATGGAGTCGTCGATGAAGATTATCGCGTTCGGGTGATCCTCCACCAGTTTGGTGAGGTTGGCTTCGTAGGTCGGTTTGGCCTTCGAATCGTCGGTGGTGATCGATTTCCCTCCTGCGGCAGAGATCATTGAGTTGGCCAGCGAATTGATGTTCCCGACCTTGAACGCGTTTCCGGAGTATGTGACGTAGAACGCCTCCCTGAGGGTCTTGTCCTTCAC
>JAFPVN010000230.1 GCA_017395275.1 Candidatus Methanomethylophilaceae archaeon
GGACCTTCATAGGGAGTTCACCAGTTTCTGGGAGACGCGCTTGTAGAAGTCCGCTCCCATGGAGATTATCCTTCCGTACTTGGGGGACAGCGTCATGACCACGCTCTTCCCTCCCGCCAGCGGGATCTCGCTCTGTCCGTCGATCACCAGGAGGCAGTCCTTGTTGGTGTACACGGTCTCGATGGTGATCCTCGCCGTGGTGGGGACGATTATCGGACGGGACGTGTACTTGAACGCCGCCACGGGAACCAGCTCCCACGCGTTGCCCACGCGCGGGTCCATTATGGGCGCGCCGAGGCTCATGGCGTAGCTTGTGGACCCGGTCACCGTGGAGAGCATGAACCCGTCGGCCTTGACCTCCGTGAGGAGGGAGTCGTCGACGTAGACGCGGAACTGCCTGATCTTGGCGACGGAGTCCGTGTGGACCAATGCCTCGTTTATCGCGTCCCCGAGGACCTCGCCGTCGCAGGTCACGCGTATCTTGGACCTGCGCTCCACCGTGTAGTCCCCTGACTTCAGGCGGGCGATGCCCTCCTTGATCTGGTCGCGCTCGATTGCTGTGAGGAATCCCACGCTGCCTGCGTTGACGCCGACGATCTTGGCGTCGGTGTTGTGGGTGGCCCTGAGCAGGGTGCCGTCCCCTCCGAGGACGATGACGATGTCCACGTCCATGTCCCTCAGGGGCATCCCCTCCGTACCCAATGCGGATGCCAGTGCGGAATCCACGAAGTACTCCGAATCACCCAGCTCGGCGATCACCTGTCTGGCGATGTCCGTGACGTCGGCTATGTTCATGTTGGCGTAGATGCCGAACCTGACGGAGGACTTCTTGTCGCGGCTGGACTCGCCGTTCATCACCAGGTCGAAGACCTCCCTCTGCGATACCGCGAGGAAGTTCGCCCTGTAGTCCAGGTCCAGAGGCATGTTGAAGATCGAACCGTCTAGGTTGTAGACCTCCCCTCCCGCCTCCCTGAGTATGAGCGCGCTCGCCGCTATGTCGACGATGCGTATGGAATGGGTGTAGTTCTCGGACTGCATGAGGAAACCGTCCGCCCTCCCGAGGGCGATCATCGCCATGTCCAGCGATGCGCATCCCATCGAACGGGATGCCTTCACGCGCTTCGCCACCTCGTAGGCGTGGGGGTCCGAGCTCTTCCCCAGATAGATGTTGAGCGTGATGTCGCGGGGGTCGTAGCTCCTCTTCACATTGAGCCTGCGTCCGTTGTACGTGGCGCCCTTCCCCTTCTCTGCGCGGTACTCGTCCCCGGTCACGAGGTTACGGAGCAGCGCCGTGTGCACTCCGTTGAGGTCCGAATCGGTGACCGCCAGCGACACGGTATAATATGGAATGCCGAGGACGGCGTTGCGCGTACCGTCTATCGGGTCCAGTATGAGCGTGTCCTTCGCGCCGTTGTCGACGAAACCTATCTCCTCGCTCAGCACGTTCAGCGGGACCTTGTTGGACTCGATGTACATGAGCACGGTGTTCTCGGCGATCTTGTCGATCTGCGAGGTGGGCGTTCCGTCCGCACCTATGCAGAGCTCCTCGCCTATGTCCACGTCCGAGGGTATCGCATCTACGGCCTTCATGACCGCATCCGCTATGGCGGAAAGTGTCTCCATCATCGAATCCACTAACGCTGAACGACTACATAACTGCATACCCGCGCGCCCCCGACAAAACTTATACGGGCGCGCCTGTTACGATGGGACATGGAGGAGCTCCAAGGAACCGACGGCACCGTTTTCTCCGACAGGGGGAGGATCTACACCAGGTCCCGCGAACCCGGCAAGAGGGTGTACGGCGAGAGGTTGGTATCCGTCGGAGGGACGGAGTACCGCGAATGGTCCGCCACCAGGAGCAAGCTGTCCGCATACCTCTCCGCCGGAGGAAGGTCCTACCATCTGAACAGTGCCAGCAAGGTACTCTACCTCGGTGCCGCCAACGGCACCACGGTGTCCCACGTCTCCGATATCGCATGCGACGGGGTCGTATACAGCGTGGAGTTCTCCCCCAGGTCCTTCAGGGACCTGGTGAAGCTGTCGGAGGGACGTTCCAACGTCTTCCCCATACTGGCCGACGCCACCAGACCCGACGAGTACTCCTTCGCCGTGGACAAGGTCGACATGGTGTACTCGGACGTAGCCCAGAAGAACCAGGCGGACATACTGGCCGACAACATGGACAGGTACGGCGCCAGGTACGGGATGGTCTGCATAAAGGCCAGGTCCGAGGACGTCACCGCTCCCCCGGAGAGGATCTTCGAGATGTCCAGAAAGAGGCTCGTGGAGAGGGGACTGAAGGTCCTCGACCTCCGTTCCCTCGAACCCTTCGAGAAGGATCACGTCATGATCGTGGTCGAAAGACCCAGGACCGCGTATTGCGTCGCCTTCGACGGCGACAGGTTCCTCATGGTCTACCATCCCCGCAGGAAGGGATGGGAGATGCCTGGAGGCAAGCTCGAGAGCGGGGAGACCCCCGAGGAGGCCGCGAGGCGCGAATGCCTCGAGGAGTCCGGATACGATGTCGAGATCACCGCCGTAAGGGACATCGGATACTGCGACGTGTGCGCCGCGAGGATCGTCGGAAGGAAGGGCGACGGCGAGATGCGGGCGGAACTGTTCTCCGAGGTCCCCGACGAACTGTCCTTCGACAGGACGGAATACGAGACCGTGGTTCCGTGGGCGCGCGAAAACCTATGATTTCCCTTAATACGCGCATGGGACTCTTTTATATAGGAGGAGCAGAATAAGGGACTCAAGCCTCGCCGCCTGATAATTCAGAGGAATAAATCATGGCAAGAATGCACGCAAGAAGAAAAGGAAAATCCGGATCCAAGCACCCGCTCGTGTCCGAGAGCCCCGCATGGATGCCCCTCACCGCCACCGAAATCGAGGGACAGATCGTGAAGATGGCCAAGGACGGGAACAACTCCGCAAAGATCGGACTGATTCTCAGGGACCAGTACGGCGTCCCCGATGTCAAGCTCGCGACCGGAAAGAGCATCACCGCGATCATGAAGGAGAACAACGTCATGTCCTCGCTTCCCGAGGACCTGTCCAACCTCATGAGGCGCGCCATCGCACTCAACGTCCACCTCAAGAACAACAGAGGAGACGTTTCCAACGCAAGGGGACTCCAGCTCATCGAAGCAAGGATCAGGAGACTCGAGCGCTACTACAAGGACAACGGTGTCCTTCCTGCTGACTGGAAGTATTCCATCAACACAGCGGAACTGATGCTCAAGTGAGGTAATATGGACGAGAACGTCCTACCTTCCAAACTACTTACCACTTTATATCAAGCCGCGGACACCCTCCGCGGCCACGATTTCATTCATATTTTCTCGCACAACGATGCCGACGGCGTATCCGCCGCGGGCATACTGGCATGCACTCTCCAGAGACTCGGGAAGGAGTACCAGGTCACTCTGGTACCAATCCTGAACGACAACGTCTTCTCCGAGATGCTGGAGTCCCTCGGCGACTGCATCATCATGACCGACATCGGCGCGTCGTACATCGACAAGCTGGAGACCGTCGGGAGGGACGTCATCGTCCTGGACCACCACCGCTCCGACCTCAACAGCGAGAAGGTCGTGTACGCCAACCCCCACCTGTACGGGATCGACGGTATGACCTCGGGATGCGGTGCCACGCTGGCCTTCCTGCTCTCGGTGACCATCGACGAGAACAACTGGGACCTCTCCCAGCTGGCGTTCGCCGGGATCGCGGGGGACAGGCAGCACATCGACGGTCTGAAGGGCCTCAACTCCGCCATCATCGGGGAAGCCGAGGCGAAGGGATACGTCACCATGATCGAGGGTTCGCTCATCCCGGTCGGACCGCTATCCAACTCTCTGTTCGTCACCACCGACCCGTACATCCGCGGGGTCAGCGGCAACGTTCCCGCGGTGCAGGACCTCCTCAAGGAGGCCAGGATCGGCAACGACAAGGCCTTCAAGGACCTGACGGAGGAGGAACGCTACAGGCTGTCCTCCCTCATCGCCATCAAGCTCCTGAGGCAGGGTGTTTCCCTGCGCACGCTCAACGAGACCGCCAGGACCAGGTACGTCCTGAAGGACTGGAACATGGACGCGGAGGGTCTCGCCGACATCCTGAACTCCTGCGGGAGGACGGATCAGGGAGGCGTAGGCATCGGCATGTGCCTCGGCGACGAGCAGTGCACCGAACTGGCCCTCCAGGGCAACAGGGAGAGCAAGAACCGCGTCATCGAATCCATGGTGGGCCTCGACAAGAGGGGACTGTCCGCCATGGAGCACATACAGTTCTTCGACAACATGGAGAAGGGATTCACCGGCACCCTCTGCGGCATCGCGATGCAGTTCATCGGCGACCCCGAGAAGCCCACCATAGGCATCGGCTCCGTGGACGAGATCGCCAAGGTCAGCTCCAGGGCCACATGGTACCTCCTGGACAAGGGACTTGATCTGTCCATAGCCATGAAGGAGGCTGCGGAATCGGTCGGAGGGTCCGGCGGAGGCCACAAGATCGCCTCCGGCGGTTCGTTCCCCAAGGATCAGGAATCCACGTTCCTGATGAATCTGGACGCCATAGTCGGAAAGCAGCTCAGCGGCGCCAGGTGACGTCCACCTCGTCGGTGCGGAACCTCTGGTTCACCGCGGTGTCCGA
>JAFPVN010000017.1 GCA_017395275.1 Candidatus Methanomethylophilaceae archaeon
CTCGGTCTGAAATCCGTGCTCGAGAAGCTCCGCGACTCCGACTTCAAGCATGAGGCGGAGGAGATACTGGCACAACCCTCCATCGTCCCCTCGAGGGGAAAGAGGAGGACCACGGACCACCCTCCGATCTACCCCACCGCGGGAGTCAAATCGGACAAGCTCAAGGGCGACAAGTGGAAGCTCTACGAGCTCATCGTCAGGAGGTTCCTCGCCACCGTGGCGCCCAACGCCGAGGCCGAGGTCTCCGACGTGGAGATAGACGTCGCCGGAGAGACCTTCAAGGCCACCGGCCACAAGACGATAAAGGAGGGCTGGAAGAAGTACTACAAGAAATACATGTCCAACAAGGACACCTTCCTGCCCGCGCTGGATGTCGGGAAGGAGGTCGACATAAGGTCCATGTCGATCATGGACGAGGAGACCAAGCCCCCGTACAGGTACAACCAGGGTTCGCTCATCCAGGAGATGGACCGCCTCAACCTCGGTACCAAATCCACCAGGCACGACATCATCAGCAAGCTGTTCTCCAGGAACTACGTCCAGGGCAACCACATGATCCCGACGGCCAGCGGTATCGCGCTGACCAAGTCCCTCGAGAAGCACGGCGGGAGCATCACCGAACCGGAGATGACCGCGAGGCTCGAGGCGGACATGCTGAAGATCAGCAGCGGCGAGAGCACGCTGGACGGAGTGGTCAAGGAGTCACAGTCCATGCTGTACGACGCGGCCACCAAGATCTCCGAGAACAGCGCCGTCATCGGCGAGGAGATCAAGAGCGCCCTGAAGTCGCAACAGTTCATAGGCACCTGCCCCAAGTGCGGCAACCCCATGGTCATCAAGAGGTCCAAGAACGGGAACTTCATCGGATGCAACGGGTACCCCGAGTGCTCCTGCGCCTACCCGCTCCCCAAGGGCGCCCTCATACAGACCACCGAGACCAACTGCGAGGTCTGCGGCCTGCCGTGCCTGAAGATCATCAGGAAGGGCAGCCCGCCCCAGGTCAGCTGCATAGATCCGAAATGTGCCAGCAACACCTCGAAGACCTATCTCGGCAAGTGCCCCACATGCGGGGAGGGCAACATACGCATCCTCTACTCCAAGGCGGGCAAGCGCTTCGCGGGATGCTCCAACTGGCCCAAGTGCAACCAGACCTATCCCCTCAGGCCGAAGGGATCCATAACCCCCACCGACGAGGCGTGCCCTGTCTGCGGAGCGCCGGTCATAAGCTTCGGAAGCTACTCCGAGTGCATCAACATGGCCTGCGAGAGCAGGAAGAGAAAGATCGAATGATCACTTCATGTGCTCGGGGTTGGTGCAGTTCGGGTCCTTGCAATTGGGATCGCTGCATCTGAGCTGGTTCTCCAGCACGGATACCTCTACACCGGGGAGCGCCTTCGCGCACTCCTCGACTATCCCCCTAATGACGGAGTAGTCCAGCTCGTAGACTATGACGTCCATCACGCCGGTGAACTCCCCCACGGGGGCGACGAAGAGGGATTTGCTGCGGACCTTGCCGTCATCGGTGGTGCAGCTTATCGAAAGGAGGTCGTCACCGCATCTGAAGTTGGCCTTGTTGTGCCCTATTATCCCGCCCTCGGCACCGCAGTCCACGGATATGTCCGCAAGAAGCTTCGTTAGGAGGGCGTTGGCCTCCTCTGCGGGCATGCCATGCAGGTCCCCGGAGAACCTTGCGACCGCCACCGACGGGATGAACTCCTCGTCCCGGGTCATAATCCGAGGGCCTCCGAGAAGCGTTCCATGCCCTCGCCGGTGTCCCCGCGTATCCTTGCGGTGGGACCGTCGTAACCGAATCCCCTGAGGTCATTCTCTATGGCGATGAGGTCATCGGGACTCGCAGTGTCGATCTTGTTGAGAAGAGCCAGATTCGCAATCTTGAGCTGATTCCTGAGCGGCCTCTCGAACATGCGCTTGACCTTCAGGAACCTCTCGCAATCGACCACGATCGCCGTGAACACGCCTTCGATGTCTATCCCGTCCACGTCCGTAACGGACCTTACCACGAACTCGGGGTCCGCTATGCCGCTGGGCTCCACGATGACGTAGTCGGGATCGTATTCCGTCTGGAGTATCCTGAGGTCGTCGACGAGACCCGCCTGCAGGGTGCAGCATATGCATCCGCCCTTCAGGTCCCTGACCTTCATCCCGTTCTTCTCCAGGACCTCGCTGTCCACGCCCATCGCCCCGAAGTCGTTCTCGATGACCACGACCTTCAGGCCCTTGGCGATCATGGGGTCGAGCATCCTCATGATGACGGATGTCTTCCCGACTCCCAGCAGACCGGCGACGATGATCAGACGCATGTCGGGGACACTGAGATGTACCTATATAAGGTAGCCGAGGGGCCGGAAAAAGTGAGCGGCACTCAGAAGTATGCGAAACCGAACTCGTCCTCGGTGACGCCGAGGAAGTGGTCGTTGAGGTTGTCGATCTCGTGACCGATGCGGATGTTCCTGCAGTGGGGGCACTCGACACTCTTGCCGAGGTTCATGCGCATCCTGAAGTAGTCCTTGTCGACGTCGACGATGCTGCCGCACGTGCAGTAGATCTTCTTCATAGGGCACGCGCCGAGCGACAGGAAGTCGTGCTCGCGGATGCGTCTGTATGTCGAATCGACCTCGAACTCCATGGATTCCACTTCGTGCAATTTTTCGTCCGATGACACTACATTCCCACCCTGTCACCGTGCCTTCTCAGGCAGCATCTCGGGCTATGCATATCTTAGCATATAAAGGTCACCTAAACGTCGAAAATAACACAGAATTCGATAAAATGTAAACCGATTTTTCCTTAAAAACCTATGAAAATAATCAATTTTGTACATCAATGTATGTTATTGTACATTGATATTAATACCCATTCGCTAGGTATAAATAACGAATCCGAAAGGCCCGAAAAGTGCAGTTTTCCAGTGGAAATACAGGTCATTTAAATAAGGCCCCCGAAGGGGCCGGAATATCGTTTCACTCGAGCTCGGAGATCTGCTTGAGCTGCTTCATTACGTAGTCCCTTATCTCCGTCGCGGAGCGCTCGGGGAGCTGTCTCTTACCGCCCTTGATGACGCACTGCTCGATGGGTTCCATGTGGCATCCGCAGGAGCACTTGATGTCGTCGTTGGGCGACAGGGACACGTCCATCGACAGGCAGTCGGGGCAGCGGTAGGCGTACTTCCTTCCGCCGAACTTGCCCCTCTTGGAGATCGGGATGCCGTCCTTCTCCACGATGTCCATGGAGAGGTCGAGGGTGGGCGCGTTGGCTATGGACGTTCCCACACCGAACGATGTGACGCAGGTGTCCGCCAGTTCCGCCACGGTCCTCTCGTTGAGCCCTCCGGACACTGTGATGCCCACGTCCTTGAATCCCTTCATGTCGAGCTCCCAGCGGACCTCGTCGATCAGCTCCTTGAAGTTGCCCCTCCTGGAGCCGGGGGTGTCCAGCCTCACGCCCTTCAGGTCCTTCACGGCCCTGCAGGCGTCCATGGCGCCGGTGCGCTCGTCGGAGAAGGTGTCTATGAGCATTATGCGGGGCACCTCGGGTTCGATGATCTCGTCGAAGGCCTTGAACGCGGCCTCGTTCCCGCCCATCATGAGCATCAGCGCGTGCGGGGTGGTACCCAGAGGCTTCTGCCCGATGATCTCCGCTCCGAACGGCGAGGATACGGCATCGCATCCGCCGATGTAGGCGGACCTGT
The DNA here is from genome assembly GCA_017395275.1 of Candidatus Methanomethylophilaceae archaeon. Taxonomy (GTDB): domain Archaea; phylum Thermoplasmatota; class Thermoplasmata; order Methanomassiliicoccales; family Methanomethylophilaceae; genus SIG5. The sequence continues at coordinate 3,710 of JAFPVN010000017.1, forward strand.
CGATTACCCCTGCGATACCGGGGTGCATCCTCCTGTTGCCGAACGCGAAAAGCGTCTTCCACTTCGCCGCGATCTTCGTCCTCGCGGCGACGGTGGTTATGCCCGAGGGCTGGCAGATCATCCCGAGGATGGCGGTCTCGTCGATGCCGAAGTCGGTGTAGTGGCCGTGTATGTTCATCAGGGGTATCCTGACGCTGTTGGAGGAACGGGCCTTGAATATGGTCCCCTCGGGTATGGCGTAGAGGTCTATGGGGAGGCCCTCCGTGAGCCTCACGACCTCCTCCAGTCCGCAGAATATCGCCCAGGGCCATCCTGCCGGCAGCGCGCTGCCGGTGAACTCGGCCCAGACGTCAGAGCCTCCGAGTCCCTTCTCCTCGAGGATCTTCTTGGTCCTCTCGAAATAGATGTCCATCGTCCTTCCGGAACGTACGGCATCCTCATCGGCGATGAAGAGTTTGGACATGTTATCACTTTCTGAATGCCTTGATTCCGGGGAACACGGCCGCGGAACCCAGCTCCTCCTCGATCCTGAGGAGGCGGTTGTACTTGGCGGTGCGCTCGCCGCGTGCGGGCGCCCCGGTCTTGATCTGTCCGGATCCCCATCCGACCGAGAGGTCGGCGATGGAGACGTCCTCGGACTCCCCTGACCTGTGGGATACGACGACGTTGTATCCGTTCCTGAAGCTCATCTCCGCAGCCTCGCCGGCCTCGGTGACGGTACCTATCTGGTTGACCTTGAGCAGGAGGGCGTTCGCCGCCTTCATGTCGATCCCCTTGCTGAGGCGCTTGGTGTTGGTGACGAACAGGTCGTCACCCACGATCTGGACCGACGAACCGACCTTCTTGGTGAGGAGGGCGGTGGACTCGAAGTCGTCCTCGAAGAACGGGTCCTCGATGCTGATGAGGGGGAACTGCTTGGTGAGAGATGTGTAATGGTCAGCGAGCTCCGCCGCGGACAGCTTCAGTCCGTCGACGTCGTAGACGCCGTCGGCGTAGAACTCGCTGGATGCCGCGTCGAGGGCGAGGAACACGTCCTTGCCGGGCACGTATCCCGCATCGGAGGCGGCGGACACGATGGTCTCCATGGCCTCCGCGGCGGTGTCCAGCGGAGGGGCGAAGCCTCCCTCGTAGCCGAGGTTGATGGCGCCTACGCCGTACTTCTTCTTGAGCATGGACTTGAGTGACATGTAGATCTCGGAGGACATC
>JAFPVN010000231.1 GCA_017395275.1 Candidatus Methanomethylophilaceae archaeon
GCAACGCTCTGCGCGGGAAGAACCTGCCCGTGTACGGTGACGGCAAGAATGTACGCGACTGGCTCTTTGTCGAGGACCACTGCAAGGCCATCGATCTCATCGTGTCCAAGGCCAAGGACGGGTCCATCTATAACGTAGGCGGACACAACGAGCGCGCCAACATCGATATCGTTAAGCTCATACTCTCCGAGCTGAGGTGCTCGGAGGATCTTATCACATATGTGACCGATAGAAAGGGTCACGACCGCAGGTACGCCATCGATCCGACCAAGATCAAGAACGATCTGGGATGGTATCCCGAGACGACATTCGACGTCGGGATAAAGAAGACCATCCAATGGTATCTGGACAACAAGGAATGGTCCGACAGGATACTGGACGGTTCGTATCTCAAATCCAACGAAAAGGTGTGCTGATGAGGATACTCGTCACCGGAGTCGGAGGACAGCTGGGTCACGACTGTTCCATCGTCCTGGGCGATAGGGGACACGATGTGCTCGCTCCGACCCATTCCGAGTTGGACATCTGCGATCCCGGAGCGGTAGATTCCTATTTCGATGTGAACAGGCCGGGAGTGGTCATCCATTGCGCTGCATATACCGCCGTGGATAAGGCGGAGGACGAGACGGAGCTGTGCAGGAAGGTCAATGTCGACGGTACAAGGAACATCGCCGTGAACTGTGCCAGATACGACATTCCGATGGTGTACATCAGCACGGACTATGTGTTCAACGGTTCCGGGGACAGGCCTTGGGAACCCGATGATGCCACGGAGCCCATCAACGCCTACGGGCTGAGCAAGAGGGACGGGGAGACCGAGGTTCTGAAGAATGCGAAGCATTTCATCGTGCGCATCTCGTGGGTGTTCGGAATCAACGGGAACAACTTCATCAAGACCATGCGCAGGCTGTCGGAGACGAGGGATACGGTCAACGTGGTGGATGATCAATACGGTTCCCCCACGTACACAAAGGACCTTGCGGAGCTGTTGGCGGACATGATCGTCACCGACAGGTACGGAATATACCATGCGCACAACGAGGGTGTGTGCACATGGGCAGATGTTGCTGAGGAGACGTTCAGGGATTCCGGACTGGGCACAAAGGTGAACCGGATAACCACGGACCAGTATCCGATGAAGGCAAAGCGTCCGATGAACAGCAGGATGACAACGGATCTGCTGGTAAAGAACGGTTTCAGAAGACTTCCCGATTGGAAGGATGCCTTGGCAAGGTACATTTCTGAACTGGATGGATGAATTCCCTCTGCCCGGGCAATCGGCTGCGCCGATTGCCAGGCAGAGGATATCAGTAAAGCGGCATCCTTCGAGGGGGACACTGTAGTCCCCCTCTCGGCTGCCTTATTGAACGGCGGCTTCGCCGCCTCATCGGGATTGCCATGCGGGTTTATGCGCATGTAATCGCTTTAATACCATCATACAGATAGCCAGTGTATGAGGGAGAACGCTCCGAAGATAGTCGGGATTATCAGGGCCGTCGCCAAACACCCTGCCCAGATGCTGTCGACGTTCTCCGAGAGGAACATCACCACGTTCCTCACCGTCCTCAGGGAGAGCGGGCTGAAGGTAGCGGTATCCAACATGATGCGTGTGATCGACAACTCCGCATCGGATATCGAACGTCTCAACGTACTTAGGGGAGCGGAGATGAGGGAGTTCACCGGACAGGTGTTCCAGGTCCCTTGTTCCAAGAATCCACTTGTTTCCGTGGTTATCCCCGTATACAACCAGTTCGAGTACACCTACTGGTGCGTGAGGTCCATCGTCGATACGACCAAGGACATAGACTACGAGATAATCATCGCCGACGATTGTTCCACCGATACCACCGTGAACATCCATCAGTACCTTCCCGGAGTGAGGGTGGTCAGGAACCACAAGAACCTGAGGTTCACGCTGAATTGCAATAACGCCGTGAACCATGCCAAAGGGAAGTACGTGGCACTGCTGAACAACGACACCATCGTCGAGGACGGATGGATGGCCGCGCTGCTCAATGTATTGGAGAACGATCAGAAGGTGGGATTGGTGGGCTCGAAGATGGTCTACCCCGACGGTGTGCTCCAGGAGGCGGGATGTGTCGTATGGCAGGACGGTTCGGCATGGAACATCGGAAAGGGGCTGAATCCCAATCTCCCTGAGTTCAAC
>JAFPVN010000232.1 GCA_017395275.1 Candidatus Methanomethylophilaceae archaeon
TCATGTCCATCATGGAATTCTTGGTACCCGGGATCACCACGAGGTCCACTCCGTCGATCTCCCCGGGATCGGTGATGAACGTGACCCTGACGTTCTCGCAGTAGAAAGGATCGATATCGGTGAAGTTGGCCATCCTCGGCAGGCGGATGATTCCGACGGAGGTCTTCCCCTCGCCGACGGTCTTCACCCCTCTGAGGGATTCGGAGTCCTCCTGCGGGAGCCTGTGTTCCATGTGAGGGATGACGCCAAGGCACGGTATGCCAGTGCGCTCCTCTATCATGCGGATGCCCTCGTCCAGATACTCCTTCTTCCCGCGGAGGTTGTTGTAAAGCACCGCCTTGATCCTGGCGCGGTCCTCCGGGGGCATGAGCATTATGGTCCCCAATACATAGGCGAAGGAACCTCCCCATTCCATGTTCACGACAAGTACGCATGACGCATCCGCCACCTCGGCGGCGCGCATGTTGGCGATGTCCTTGTCGTAGATGTTTATCTCCGCCGGGGATCCCGCGCCCTCCATCACCATGATGTCGTTGTGCTCCAGGATCCAGTCGGCGTTCTCCTTCAGTATCTTGTACGAATGGTTGGGGATGAAGTCGTTGTAGTATTCCTCGACGCCGTAGACGCCGAACACCTTCCCCTCCACGACGACCTGCGAGCGCATGTCGCTGGTGGGCTTCATGAGGATCGGGTTCACCCTGAACGTAGGCGCAACTCTCGCAGCCTGGCACTGTAAGGTCTGGATCATCGAGATCTCGTGTCCTTCGGGCGTCACCTTGGCGTTGAGGCTCATGTTCTGCGACTTGAAGGGCATCACCCTGTAGCCCATGTCGCTGAGGATGCGGCAGAATGCCATGGCCGTGACGGATTTACCGGCATCGGACGTGGCACCCAGTACCATGATAGCCCTGCCTCTCTTGGGTGATGCCATGACGGGTGGATGGATTGGCCAATAGAATAACTTAGCGTTCTGAATGGTAAAACAAAAGAGGGGCGGGGGATGTCCCCCGCCCCGATTGTTGGTGTTTAAGCTTTCTTCTTCTTGACAACGAAGAACGCACCGGCTGCCGCCGCGATCACGACGACCGCGATGACCGCGACGATCCAGATCGGGAATCCGCCCTTGCCTCCGTCGTCGGAATCCTCGGCACCTATGGAGTAGAGCGAGAGATGGTTGGTCCCAAAGGTGACCTTTCCGTCGGCATACGTGCCGTCGATGGTCTCGGCAACCGCACCGTCCTTGATGCAGTAAACCTTCACCTTGTCCGCGCTCTTTCCGGAGGGGAGGGTGTAGGGGACGGTGAAGGTGGCCTTTCCATCTCCGAAGTTGGTGTTGCTGCCAAAGGTAATCTCGAAGACGGGGTTGTCCCCGGCCACCTTCCTGTCCTCCTCGCTGAGGGTGCTCTTGTCCACGGACTCCACCTTCAGCTCGGTCGGTGCATCCCCCAGGGCGGTGATGGCCTTGGCATCGAACGATGCGACCATGCCGTCCTTCAGATTGATCTGGAGGGTTGCGTCGGCGTTGGAAGCGGCCTTCTTCTTGACGAATGCGATATCGTTCTGGGATACCGCGGCGCTGTCGGTATCGGAGGTCTTGGAGCTTACGGATCCCTCGGTCGTGACGTCGACCGTCATCCTGACGGTCTTGCTTCCCATGCGTCCGAACATGCTGTTCCTGAGGTTGTCAGCGGTCTTATCGACCACGGTGGTCTCATCGCTCTCGTAGAAGGTGGCCGAGAACGCGTTCTCTTGTACGGTCGTAAGACCGCTTCCAAAATAGACAGTCCAAACGGGGCAGCCCTTGAAAGCACTATCCTTGATGACCTTGACGGAATCCGAGATGATGACGTCCTTCAATCCTGCGCAGTATGAGAATGCGGAAATGTCTATCAGCTCCACCTTATCGGAAATCGTGACGGATACGATGTTGGGACAGTTGGCGAATGTGGACTGATTGAGCACCGTTAATCCTGCACTGAGTTTGACGGAAACCAGCGAACTACAGTTGCTGAAAGCATGATTGCCCATGGACGTAAGGGAATCTGGCAATACCAGCGTCTCGAGGCTGCTGCAGTAGTAGAACGCCTGGTTCCCGATGGAAACGACGGATCTAAGGTCTACGCTTCCAAGCTTACTGCAGCTTTGGAATGCAGAAACCCCTATAGTAACGGCCGATGACGTACAATGGGCGTTTACCAGATTGCTACAGCCGGTGAATGCATTATCGCCTATCGATGAGACTTTCGCCCCTCCGGCGACTTGAGCTAGACTCGTGCATCCCTGGAATGCAGCCAACCCTATAGATGTGACCGAATTCCCGATGGTCACGTTGACCAGAGAGCTGTTCATGTAGAACGCATAATCCCCGATGGATACCACCGTGTCGGGTATGGCATACTCGGTACCTCCCTTCTTCGCCGGATACTGTATGAGTGCGGTCTTGCCCTTGTCGTAGAGGACCCCCTCGTCCGAAAGGTAGTTCGCATTAGCGGGATCGACGGTGAAAGATTCCACTGCATTGCTAGAGGAGAACGCCTGGTTTCCGATGGATGTCACTCCGGTACCGATGGTCACGGTCGTGACACCAGCACAGTTATAGAAGGCTTTCTCTCCGATCGATTGCACGTTGTTGGGTATGGATATCGATGTCGGCTTGCTGCACCCCAGGAATGCGTTAAGAGCAATCGACACCACCGTGTCTGGTATTGTGTAAGTTGTACCAGCCTTCATCTGAGGGTACTTTATGAGCACGGTCTTGCCCTTGTCGAAGAGGACTCCGTCTTCCGAAGAGTAGTTCGCATTGGAGGCGTTCACTGTGATCGATACCAATGCGCTGCATGCGTAGAATGCATTCTCCCCTATGGACGTCACCGACTGGGGGATCGAGACCGATACGAGACCGTAACACCCGAAGAATGCATTGCTCCCGATGATTTGGGTCCCCTCACCTATGGTCAGGGACGCCAGCTTGCTACATCTGCTGAAAGCCTCATCGCCTATGGTCTTGACCGCTCCGAGGTTGTCCAATGTCTCCAATTTGGTACAGTCCATGAATGCACCGTCCCCGATGGATTTCACCCCGGATACGAACGTGACGGAGGTCAGATCCATATATTTGTCGAATGCGTGGGCATGGATGACGTAATCATTGCCATCCAGATCATCCGGGAGGACCAATCCCGTCGCATGGCCGACATATCCCAGGAGGACCGTCTCCTCCCCTATGACGATGTATCTGAAATCATCCTGCGACTCCACCACGGAAGGAAGGACGGCGGAGGACAAGACCTCCGCGTATTTCGCGACCCCTCCATATTCGTCGGATCCCTTCTCCAAGGGAAGGGCGCTCAGGTTGAACACTTCCACGAGATTGTAACAACCTTTGAATGGTGAGTTCACACTGGCGGTATTGATTGTCGTCACCGATGATCCGATGGTGATCGTGTTCAGATTGATACAGTTCTGGAATACCTCGGGCTATATCGTCGTCACAGAATTCGGAATGGTGACGGAGGTCAGGCGGGTACATCCGCTGAAAACAGTGAACCCGATTACCTCCAGCGTATCGGGCATCGTTACCGATGTGAGGTTGATGCATCCGCTGAACGCATTGGAACCGAGGTATGTCACCCCATCCCCGATGACCACTGTATGGATATCGGCCTTATAACTGCTCCAACCGGGCGGGCTGTATGGCTGATAGTTGTTCATCTCCCCAGTACCGGTGATCGTCAGTACATGGGAATCGGTGTTCAACTGCCAATTCAGATTCGCACCGCAGGTACCGCTCGGGTAGTCTGCGTCCGACGTGTCCGAATCCGCTATCAGGGCGACGCATGCTATCGCCAGCGCCGCGATGATAAATGTGAATGCGATTTTCCTGAAGGAAAGGAACCCGTGTACGGTATCCTGGGTCCCGTTCCTGTCCTTGCTCGAGAACATGCTGACGATATCGTAACGGTACTTAATAACATTATATAGAAAACAGGGACGGACCTGCGAGATACGGAACCGTTCCTTCATAATTCGAAAAAAGACCGCCCAATTAAAACTTGAGCTCGCGCATTCAAAATGTGCCTAAACATTTACCGAATCGCACGAGCGGTTCTCAATCCGCAATCGAAGATAAAGATTAGTCGGTACGGATGCCGTGCTTTTCGGTCGATGTCGGCACACGGAAGGTGTGTGAATGAAGATAGCAGTCGGCATGGATTTGCATAAGTCAACGGCGGTTTGCTTCGCCAGCTACGCAGGCGAAGGCGAACCGAGTGAAAGAGTGAACGATTTCCTGAACGATTTCAATACGAGATATCGTACACAACCGTCAACACCAGAGAATCTGGCCAAGATAGCCAGGGCACTCCAGGGACACGAAGCGTACATATTGATCGAGAATTCCACCAAGACGTTCGAAGCGTACTGGATACTCACGTATCAGGGATGCAACGTCGTGGTGGCCCAGGCGCAGGACCTGTACAGGATCACGAAATCGGTGAAGAAGACTGACAAGAACGATTCCGTGGAATTATCAGGCTACATGCGCAGATATCTCCACGGGGAGAGGGAGTTCGCCGTGTGCACAATGCCTCCGAAGGAATGGATGATGCGCAGGGAACTGTGCCGCAACCTGTTCAAGGAGAAGCTCCATCTCGCCGACGTCAAGAGAAGAGCCAGAGCGCATCTTCTCCTCCACGGGATACAGCTTTCCAGGGAATACAGCGACATATTCTGTCTCAAGGCATCGAAGGAATTGGAGGATACCAAGGATCCCGTGCTGATCATGCTGACCAAGGAGGCCTGGGAATTGAAGCACAGAGCTGAGAAGATGATGAAGGTCATCAGGCACTATTTCCAGGATGACAGGAACATGGAGCTCATCCATTCCATTCCCGGATTCGGGGAGGTGACAGCAGCATATCTGTCATCCATGATCATGGACATAGACAGATTCACCAGCAGGGATTCCTTCACCGCATACTTCGGTGTCGTACCCAGAGTGAGGGAATCCGCCGAGAGCTCCCACAGATGCTCCACCACCCACAGGGGTGATGAGGAGATCCGCCGCCTGGTCATGCAGGCGGCGTTCGTCCACGTCAATACCGTGGACGATTCCGTCGTGAAGAGGATGTGGGACAGGCTGAAATCCAGGGGGATGGCGCACCGCGAGATACAGTGCGCATGCGCCAGGAAGCTGCTTACCGTGGTATGGTCCGTCCTGAAGAACGGACGGAAGTACGTCGATGACGCTCAACTCAGAGAGAGATCCGACGCCATGTCGGATGAGTTGTTGGAGGAATCCGAAGAGTGATCTAGATTCCGGTATCGCGGGATGCGGACATCCGGGAGGGAAAAAGGGTCGAACCCATGAAGCCCACGGTCTACGGGCCGTCGGACGATGCAAAAGATGACCTAGTACCGATCGGAGGTCGAACGCGGATATGGGCCCTCCGTGCATGCACGGATGGACGGGAAATAAGATGACCGTCCGGTCCCGAGGATCAGGCCGAAGCCGTCGGAAACGGCACAAACTATGCGATTATCGGGTATGCGATAGCGTACGCTATCGCAACATTGATGTGAAAACGCGCAATATAGGCTCTTGAGCTCAGGTTTTAATGGAATAAGAGTTATGGTGGGCCCGGCCGGAATCGAACCGGCGATCTCCGCAATGTCAATGCGACGTCATAACCCCTAGACCACGAGCCCAGTATGACACCCCATAATCTCCTTGTTAATAAACGTTTTCTCATGGTCGCCTGTCGGGACGACGAATCTTTTTAATCCGCAGATATATCAGTCCGCTATGCTCACTCTCGGGATAGAAGGGACGGCCCACACGCTTGGCGTAGGCATAGCCGATACCGAGAGGAAGATCCTGGCCAACGAGCTGGACATGTACCGCCCGGCACAGGGCGGACTGCACCCCCGCGAGGCGGCGAACCACCATGCCGACGTCGTGACGGGACTCGTCTCCAAGGCATTGGAGACGGCCGGTGTGTCCATCAGGGACATTGAGCTGATATCGTTCTCTCAAGGTCCCGGACTCGGCCCCTGCCTGCGTGTCGCCGGTACGGCGGCGAGGGCACTGTCGTCCAAGCTGAACGTCCCCATCGTGGGGGTGAACCACTGCGTCGCCCACGTGGAGATCGGCAGGGCGCTGACAGGATGCACCGATCCCGCGCTCCTGTACGCATCGGGAGGCAACACGCAGGTAATCGCATACTCCAACGGCAGATACCGCATCTTCGGGGAGACCCTGGATGTGGGGATAGGCAACATGCTCGACAAGCTCGGAAGGGAGCTCGGACTCGGATTCTACGCCGGCCCAACCATCGAGAAGCTGGCCAAGGACGGCAAGGAGCTCCTCGACCTGCCCTATTCCGTCAAGGGGATGGACGTGTCCTTCTCGGGGATAATGACCGCGGCGCTGGCCTACAGGAAGAAGGGGCACAGCCTCGAGGATATCGCATACTCCATACAGGAGACCTGCTTCGCCATGCTGGCGGAGGTTACCGAGCGCGCCATGGCCCAGCTGGGGAAGGACGAGGTCCTCCTCGGGGGCGGAGTGGCGCAGAACATGCGCCTCCGCGGGATGATCGAGGACATGGCGAAGGAGCGCGGAGCCAGGATGTTCGTCCCGGACAGGAGGTTCTGCATGGACAACGGCGCCATGATAGCCTGGCTCGGGAACATAATGTACGAATCGGGCGTGAGGATGGA
>JAFPVN010000233.1 GCA_017395275.1 Candidatus Methanomethylophilaceae archaeon
ACCCAGATTCTGTAACCCGTCCTGTGGACGAGCATCCCGCTGCCCATGGATGTGATCATCATCCCGAATACCATCGGCAACAGGGCGTAACCGCAGTGGAGTGCGTCGTAGTCGTATACGGCGGTGATGTACATCGCTATGTACGTCAGCGACCCTATCATCGCGAATCCCATGATGAAGAGATATATGGCCGAGAGGACCACTGTGCGCTTGTGCACCAGTTTCGGAGTGATCACGGGGTCCTCCGCCCTCCTCTCTATGTGAATGAAGACCAGCAGCAGTATGATGGCACCAGCGATCATCAGTACTGACCTGGGGCTGAGGAAATCCATCTCGTCGCCGATCCACTGGAAGTACAGCAGTATGTCGAGAATCAGCAGGGTGAGGACGGAGATCCCGAAGTAGTCGATCCTCTTCAGGTCCTTCGCCTCGGACGACGGGAACTTCCTCACGGTGAGCAGGAGGCATACAGCCGCTATGGGGACGTTGATGTAGAAGACCCAGTGCCACGAGATGTATGTGCATATTGCACCACCGACGAGGGGTCCGATACCGCTCCCGACACCGAACACCGCTCCCAGCATACCCTGGATCTTCCCCCTGTCCTCGGGGGCGTAGAAGTCTGCTACCGATGCCATGGCGACCGGCATCACTATGCCCCCTCCCAGGCCCTGCACGGCGCGGAACACGATGAGCATCTCCATGCTGGCGGACAGTCCGGCGGCCACGGAACCGCCTATGAACAGGAGCAGGCCGATGATGAACAACGGTTTCCTGCCGAAACGGTCCGACATCTTGCCTGCGATCGGCACCATTGCAGTCTCACACAGGAGATAGGCGGTGATCATCCAGGAGTACAGTTCCTCCCCCTTCAGGTCCCTGGCGATGGTCATCCCGCAGGTGCCCACGATGGTCCCGTCCATACATGCCATCAGCATGCCGAGGGCCAGTCCGGCCATGGCCATGGCCTTGACCTTTGGGTCGATGTCCCTGTAGCTCGGTGCCATGCTCATTACCGCAGGATATACGGTAACGGTATAACAAAGGTGCGGGCAAGACGTATCCGAGCCAATGTCGATACAATTCCGATATAATCGAAATAATCATTATCTCGGATTATAGATTGGATGACATAATCTGTCGTATAAGCAATTTGATAAAGATGTGCCAGATTAGAAAAACGGACCGGCCCGTCCCCGGGCCGTAAAGGGTTCAGCAGCAGTTCTCGCCGCACTTGCACTTGCAGCCGGTGGACCTGCAGGCGTCGATCTGGTCGTTGAAGTACTTGTTCAGGATGCACATCTGCGTCTCGTTGATCTTGTACTTGTTCCACTCGTGCCCCTCGGTGACATCGATGAGTCCGGCATCGACCATTGGCGCTACCTTGGCGATGACTCCCTTGTTGTCGATTCCGTACTTCTCTCCGATCTTGCATCCGCAGACCGGACCTTTCATGAGCATCTCGAAGATCTCGTGGCTATCGGCGTCTCCGAGCGATTTGATGATGGATACGATGTTTTCCGTTGCCATGATTTGTATATGCATGAATGACTATATAGCGATATCGCTATATCGACATATGCAAATCAATCCCTGCAGTCGCACGGGAGTTTGATGAGACTGATCTCGTCCAGGCGGATCGAGTCGAAATAGTCCCGGAGCTGTTCTAGGGCGTCCGCATCGATGGAGTACCTTACCCACTGCGCATCCTTCCTGGCTCTTACGATTCCGCTGTCCACGAGGATCTTCATGTGGCGCGAGAGCGTCGGCTGGGATATGTGCAGGCCCTCCAGAAGTTCGCAGGCGCATGTCTCCCCGTCCCTCAGGGTATTGAAGATCTTGAAGCGGTTCTCGTCCGACAGGGCCTTCAGCATCTTGACGGTCTCTGGCATATGCCTATATGCAAATACGGCTAAATAAGGCTGTCCATACCAAAATCCCTTTGGAGGGAGTATGACCCAGTCCTTATTCGTCGAACGATTCCGTTAATTATTATATATTATTGAATCGCTAACACCTGATATTGGAGTGCGGTGCATACTGCATCTAGAATGGGTGAACTTATGACCAACGGTCGCGCGAAGAATAACAAGCGTGCAGTCGCGTTCGCGTCTGTCGCTGTAGCAGTATTGATGATTATCTCCGGAGCGGTGTTCTTTAACTCGTCGGACACCTCCTACGCTGACCCTGTCACGCAGGATGTGACGTACCACACCAACGGAGCATCGGGAACCAACGTCACCGTCTCGTATGTCGGCATAGTGGCGACGGAATACAATCCGACCTATTGGGCGGGTTCGTTCGATAACTGTCCGGGCAATTGGACCGGTGAGACCGTCAGCCACGACTATGGTGGTTCCATCGGGACCATAAGCGTCAAGATGGTGTTCGCCGGATGGTCGATCTACGCCACCCCCACCGCACAGACCGATATCTACGCACCCGGAGACGTGATCCCTTCGACGATACACGACCTCTACGCATTCTGGGCATTGCCCGACGTCTTCTCCGGAGGCGCTCAGACCCTCAGGGCCACCAGCGCCAACCCCACAGCTCCCACCGCCTATGGAGGCACCCAGTACGCTGAGAGGATGTATACCACCCAGTACTACCTCAGCAGCACTGTAAACATGGGGAATGTTAGTCTAAGGGAAGGCTCCTATAGGTCCCAGTCAGCTTACGGTTCCGGTAGCAACGGAGAGATTCACATAACCGGAAACGTCACTGCCAACGGAAACGTAGTCATCGACAACATCACCCTGTCGAGCGAAGCCGCCAGTACCAACCACGGATACGCGACCAACGTGGGACTCTACGGCAACGGGCACAAGCTCATCATCGGTACGGGCATCGTCAACACCTTCGGCAGCACCGCCGACCGCGCACCACAGGTCTACGGGGGAGGAACCGGGAACACCACCGGAACGCCCGCTTATTCGCAGAAGGAGGTCGTGTCCAACGACGAACAGCTCAACGGCATGAAGTTCAACATGGGTTCCTTCCTGATCATCCACAGCGGATCCTACTACAACGCCTTCGCAGGAGGAAGGGCGAACATGGGTACCAACAGCGCACCCCTCTCCACCTATATGGTGTTCAAGAAGGCCACCGTCATCGATTCGGTCGGAGGAGGGAACGCCACCAACAGCGGAAGCAACCCGATATACGGTTCATCCACCGGTCTCAATCAGGTCGACCCCTACCAGGGAGGTACCTTCGTCTATGCGATCGGCCTCACCACCCTCGGTGACAGCTGGGCATCCCAGGAGACTGGTTACGAACAGACTGTAACAACCAAAGAAGGAGCCAACTTCCAGGGAGGATGCTCGGTCAGCAACGTCAACGGATCCACCCACGTGTTCGTCAGCGGGAACTCCTCCGTATGGGATGTCCAGGGAGGGGGAAGGGATGGATCCTCGCAGTGCGCATTCACCTACGTCGAGATCTCCGGAGAGGCGGAGGTCAGGCACGCCGCGTGCGGTCTGGTCACCGACGGTGCCAGCAGCGCCAACACCTGTTCCAAGGGAACGAAGGTGGTCGTCGCCGACAACCCCCGCATCTCGATGCTGTTCGGTGCCGGATACGACACATGGGCCAACCCCACCGCATCGAACATGACCGCGGGAAAGACCATCGAGGTCGACATCCGCGGAGGAACCATCGGATTCGTCTACGGCGGAGGATACAGGGGAACCGTCGGTTCCCAGGGCAACCAGCTGACCGTCGAGGTGAACATCACCGGCGGTACCGTCCTCTACGACGTCTTCGGAGGAGGTAGGGGAGGAATCGACAAGATGCTCCGTACCACCTCCGGGAAGGACCCGAGCGGTTCCGGATACCTGAACTCGACCGGACAGTCCGTCATCTACGGTGACGTCAGCGTCACCATCAGCGGCGACGCCCACATCATGGGAAACGTCTACGCCGGAGGGGAATCCGTCCCCAAGCTCACCAGATACTACGGTATCACAAACTTCAGCAACAATGATAACAACGTGGAAGTTGCGAAGGTCGTCGGATCCACATCGGTAACGGTCACCGGCAAAGCCGTCATCGAGGGAAGCGTGTACGGTTCCGGAAAGGGAATCGACATCGAGGGCGGAAACATAGTCGGCTCGTATACCCCCGTGACCGGAGACCCGGTCGCCGATTACTACACGAAGAACCTCGTTCTCTCCAAGAAGGCCGGAGACAACGGCTGGAGGTTCCTCGATTGGTACAACCACAGCTCGGAGAGCGGAGGCATCGTGTACGACACGGCCGCATCCTCCATGACGAAGTATCTGGAATACGCGAAGACCACCGTCGACGCCAGTGTCAGTGTCGACAGCGGAACCATCGCCAGATCGGTCTACGGAGGGGGAGCTTACAGCAAGACCGGAGAGGACTCCAGTGTCGACATCGCCGGAGGATCCATCGGAATCGACGTATTCGGAGGAGGACTCGGAAGGCTGGACAACCAGTCCGTTGCCGGCAGCTCGTCCGTGACCATAGAGAACGGTACCATCGCAGGGAACGTCTACGGAGGTTCCGCATACGGTGTGGTTGCAGGCAACTCATCGGCCACCTTGGCCAACAACGGCACCATAACCGTCGGAGGCTCCATATACGGAGCCGGACTCGGTGCTGGAACCCACGAATCCGTCACGGGCAATTCATTCGCCATCATCAACAGCGGAAACGTCGCAGGATCGGTGTACGGAGGTTCCGCTTACGGCATAGTCACCGGCAATTCCACCGCCACCATCGACGGCGGAGACATCGCCGGTAGCGTCTACGGAGGAGGACTCGGAGCTATGGATGTCAACTCCGTTTCCGGTTCCACCTACACCAACGTGATCAGCGGTACCGTCCGCGGATCCGTCTACGGAGGATGCGCATGGGGTATCACCACAACCGATTCCGTCGCAACGGTCTCCGGAGGAAGGATCCTCGGTGACGTGTTCGGCGGAGGTCTGGGAGTCAAGGAGCACGACTCAGTCCTCGGGGATTCCAAGGCCATAATCCAGGGAGGCGAGGTCGTAGGCAACGTCTACGGAGGCTGTGCTTACGGAGTGACCGTCGGCGATTCCTACGCCACCGTCTCCGGCGGAACGGTCGG
>JAFPVN010000234.1 GCA_017395275.1 Candidatus Methanomethylophilaceae archaeon
CGTCCGTGAGGGCCATCAGATGGTCCCGGGACAGGGGATAGGTGAGCAGGGGGGAGTCATGCCCCTGGACGGCCAGCAGAACGTCTCCTCCGTTTTGGATGAGGCGAGCCTGCATGCCGTTGCGCCGGAGCGTGTCCTGCAGCTCCGGTGCGATGCCCATGTAATGGCCCAGTGTGTTCGCTCTCGTTGACATAACTCTTTTCAATTAAGCATCCCCGCGTTCGAGGGCGCTCTCCAGTTCCTTGTCCTTGAGATCGAGGAATGCGAGGGCGTTCTCCTCCTGGGACCTGTCAGGATGACGCGCCAGGAACATCGCGAACTCGACACCCCAGTCCGAAGGGTGGAAAACGACGAATTCAGCAAGGGAGATCTCTCCGTCCTGGTACATCTGCACCAGCTGGTCTTCGGTGTAGTTCATGTTCTCTTCCATGGCCGTTATCGTTTAAGGTTCGCCGCGTTGCGGTCGATATGTTTCTGCTGCTCGGCGATGATCTCGTCGCTGTATTCCTCCTCGGGAACATAGGAGAGGTCTCCATTGGCATCCTTGACCCAGCATCCGTAGATGCCGAAACTGAACCGGTCCATGCCCGATCCCCTGTCCCTGTTCCACTTGAAGGACTTGCCCCGCTCCATGCGGATGCCGGTCCTCTCGCTGAGGTCGATGCCGATGGAAAGGACGTCCTTGCCGGTTCCGACCACGGCAGCCTCTCCCATCTGGATGAGCGTGATGTCATCCGTGGACAGTTCGAAACGGTCCATCAGGTTCCTGATGTTCCGTCCGATGACGGGCGTAGGAACGTACATGACCTGGTTCGTGTCCGGATCGATCTGGACGAAGCATTTGCGGTCGGCATCGTCCGGGGCATGGCTCAGGATGACCCTTCCCTGGCGGAGCTCGTACTGCTCGGCTTCCGAATAGCTGTCCAGTTCGCAGCGCAGGAGTCTCGGGTAGAAAAGCACGTCCACCTTTCCGTCGTCAGTCCCGACAAGCCGGATCCTCGTCCTGGCCGAGATGGTGTTGCCGGCCTCGTCCCTGACACTGACCGGAAGGACGGGGGAGAGCAGTCCGTTCATGATATCCCTGTAGGGTGCTTCAGGAAGATCCTCGATCATCTCCCGCGTGAGCCCGTACTGACCGAGGAGGTCGTAAGGGACCTGTTCTTCTTTGAATTCGAATTCTTGATTCATGATGGATTATTCTTTGATTCGTTTGACAAGATATCCAATAGATATCCCTATTCAAAATATGTTATCTGTTTTTAGCTCAAATAATTGAAAAAATCTCAATTATTTTCAAAATGGTACTACAAAAAGGTACTTAAGTATTTTAGTAACGTGATCGTCTACGTTTGGATTTTCGCCTGCTTTTTTCCTCCTTTCCTGTTGTATTTCGATGAAAATGTATATCTTTGCAAAGAATTGCAACCGTGGTTACAGCAACCGGGGTTCCAAAAAGAAGACAGATCATGAAGTTCTACGACAGGACCAAAGAGCTTGAGGCACTCAGGAAAATAGAGCAATTGTCGGCCACGTCGGCCCAGATGACGGTCATGACCGGACGGAGGCGTATCGGCAAGACAACACTGATCAAGACAGCTTTCACGAAGATTCCCTTCGTGTACTTCTTCGTGGGCAAGAAGAGCGAGACGCTCCTCTGTTCCGAACTCGCGGAGATCATCCGCGAGACGCTCGGCGAGGACCTCGGGGACTTCTCCTCGTTCCCCCGCCTTCTGGGGGCGATCCTCTCCATCGCGAAGAGACGGAACTTCACGCTGGTGTTCGACGAGTTCCAGAACATCGCCTACACCAGGCCGTCCATCTTCTCCGACATCCAGGATGTCTGGGACTCGAACAAGGGGGAGAGCCACATAAACCTCGTCATCTGCGGGTCCCTCTATTCGAAGATGAAGCAGATCTTCGAGGACAAGGAGGAACCGCTCTACGGCAGGGCGACCGCCAGGTTCAAGATCCGGCCATTCGACATCGCGACCCTCAAGACCATCCTCGCCGACCATAATCCCGGCTACACCGCCGAGGATCTCCTGTGCCTGTACATGGTCACAGGCGGGGTCGCCAAATACGTCGAGCAACTGATGACCCGGGGGGCAGTCACCAAGGATGGGATCATCCGCGACGTCTTCTCCCTCGGATCCTACTTC
>JAFPVN010000018.1 GCA_017395275.1 Candidatus Methanomethylophilaceae archaeon
GGATCGTCCATCATGCCCCAGAAGAAGAACCCTGACATCACCGAGCTCATCAGGGGAAGGACCGGATCCGTGATCGGTACCTTGGTGAACATGCTGGTCATGGAGAAGGGGCTCCCGCTGTCGTATAACAGGGACCTGCAGGAGGACAAGCGCCCGCTGATGGATTCCATGGAGTCCCTGACGCAGAGCCTCACCATCCTCGCACCTGTGATCTCTACTGCGAAGTTCAACAGGGAGCGCATGCGCGCTGCCGTCGAGACAGGATTCATCAACGCCACAGATCTGGCGGATTATCTCGTGGTGAAGGGCGTGCCCTTCCGCGAGTCCCACGGCATCGTGGGTTCGGCCGTCAGGTACTGCATCGAGAACGGTAAGAAGCTCGAGGAGCTCTCCATCGACGAGTTCAGGAAGTTCTCCGACAAGATAGGCGACGACGTCTACGACTCCATCACCATCGAGCAGTGCGTCGAGAGGAGGAACTCCATCGGAGGCACATCCTCGGCATCCACCGACGAGCAGATGCTCCTGGTCATACAGGCGCTCATGGCAAGGGAGGAGATCGTCCGTCAGGAGAACGAGATCCTCGAGAGGTGCTGGAACGAGCTTCTGGCATGAAAACCCCTTAATTTACCAGTTTTTAGGTTATTAGGTCGGTCAAACATATTCGACATACCTAAATATCGGTAGTTGGATATGCTGGACGTGGGGAACGACAGCCGCGAAGACTATCTTATCAACATACTGCGCCTCTCGGAGGGCGGTACAGCAGTCGGAACGTCCGCATTGGCCGATTACATGGGAGTATCCCCCGGCAGCGTGACCGAGATGCTGAAGGTCCTGAAGAGGGAAGGATACGTCAACTACGAGAAGTACCGCGGCGTCAGTCTCACGGAATCCGGATACAGGATCGCCAGGGACCTCAGGAGGAAGCACCACATCATGGAGCGCTTCCTGACCAACGTCCTCGACATGGACAAGGACAACGCCCACGAACAGGCCCACATCATGGAGCATGCGATCTCCAACGACGCGGCGGAGAGGATCTGCCGCATAACGGGGACCAACGTCGATCCCGACTGCGCCACCTGCACGGACCCCTGCACGGATTCCGTCAGTCCGGTGTCGATCAGCATATCCGTCGTGGAGATGAAGGTCGGCGATTCGGGTATCATCTCCTATCTGTCCACGGAGGACGGTTCCGTCGCCAGGAAACTGATCTCGATGGGATTCGTCCCCGGCAGGGAGGTGGAGCTAACGTCCGTCGTATCCGAGAAGGGGGCCCGCGTCATCCGTCTGGGAGATGCCACATTGGCCCTGGACAGGAACATGGCATCAGCCATCTTCGTGGACGTCAGGTGATTCCGTGAGGACGATACAGGTATCGATGATCGGTCAGCCCAACGTGGGCAAGTCCTCGCTCTTCTCCAGGCTTACAGGTATCGGGGTCATCTCATCCAACTATCCGGGCACCACGGTGGAGTTCGACGAGGCGACGGTCACGATGGATGACGTCACTCTGCACTTCCACGACCTGCCTGGCACATACAGTCTCTATGCCAATTCCGACGACGAGAAGGTCGTCATGGACATGCTTCGCGATTCGGAGAACGACGTCATCCTCGTCGTCGCCGACAGCACCAATCTCGAGTCCAGTCTCGTGCTCACCATAGAGGTATCGGAACTCGGTATACCCGTCATCGTCGCTCTGAATAAATACGATATAGCATCGAGGAGATACGACGTCGACATCGACGGTCTCAGCAGGGTGCTGGGCGTTCCGGTCGTCCCCGTGTCCTCCAAGACGGGGGAAGGGGTTAGCGACCTCCTGCACGCGATCGCAGGGGGTTCCGCGAAGGTATCCGATTACAGGGTGATGTACGACGGTCACGTCCTCAAGTACGTCGAGGAGCTGATGCGCATCGACCCCACCATAACCTGGGGACAGGCCATCAAGCTGCTGGAGGGTATCGACCTCAGGATCGATTCGGTATCGCAGGAGGTGAAGGACCGCATATCGGAGATGTCGGAGGAGTTCATCGGCATCCATAAGGAGCCGATGAACATGCACCTCGCCCGCGACAGGTACGGGGATGCCCACATCATCGTCATGGAGGTCATGGTCAGGAAGCAGACCGAACCCTCCCGCAAGGACCGTATCTCGGAGATGACGATCAACCCGTCCACGGGAATACCGATACTCATCGCGGTGTTCCTCGCGGTGTTCGGGATACTCATATTCGTAGGGGATCTCCTGGCGACGCTCGTCGACGATGCCTATGTCGCAGTCGTCGGCAGTGCCCTCGCCGATTTCGGATACTCCGCCGGCGGAGAGCTCGGAGAAGCCATATTCACAGGTATCGACAGCAGCATTTCCGCCATACTGGGTCTTGTGATCCCCTACATCATGCTGTTCTACATCCTGTTGGGTGTCCTGGAGGATACGGGATACCTTCCGAGGGCCGTCGTACTGCTCGACAGGAGCATGCACCGCCTCGGTATCCACGGGAACGGCTTCATCCCGATGATGGTAGGATTCGGATGCAACGTGCCCGCCGTCATGGCCACGAGAGTGATCCGTTCGAGGAGGGAGAGGCTGATCCTGTGCACCATCATCTGCATGGCGATCCCCTGCTCCGCGCAGCTGGCAACGATCACCGGTGTCACGGGCAAGTATGCGGGTGCCGTCTGGGTGCTGGCGATCTTTGCCATCCTGATAGCATTGGGATTCTTCTCCGGATGTATCCTCAACAGATTCCTGAAGTACGAACCGTCCAATCTGGCCATGGAGCTGCCCGAGCTCCAGACCCAGTCGGTCCGCAACATCCTCAAGAAGACATGGCTGAGGATCAGCGACTTCTTTAAACTGGCCGTTCCGCTGCTCATAGTCGGCAGCATAATAATCGAGCTCCTGGTGCATTACGACCTTCTCGACAGCATCGTCGAGCCCATGTCGTGGCTCACCGTCACCCTTCTGGGCCTTCCCGCCGTCACCATCATAGCGTTCATCGCGGGCATCCTCAGGAAGGAGATGTCCTACGGGATGCTGGTCATCCTGGCAGCATCGGTCGGCATAGAGGACATCACGCTGTTCATGACCGCGCAGCAGTTCATCGTGTTCGGTATCGTCATGTCCATCTACATCCCCTGTCTCGCCACCATGACTGCGATGTACAGGGAGCTGGGGGCCAAGGACACCGTACTCGTTTCCCTTGCATCCATGACCGTCGCCGTCGTCATCGGGTCGATCTTCAACCTCGTCCTGTCGGCCTTCATGTGATCCTTCGACGGCCCCCTGAGAGGCCGCAGGACCAGCTATCTGTGTCTCTATGCCTCTGTATGGCGACCGGGATGTATCGATGACCATACCGTCCTTTGCATCGCCATTGCATGATCATGCAGGTACAATCATCAGCCTTGACGGTGTCGATAGATGCCATACAGCAAGCATGAAAAGGGGGTTCAGAAACCCGATATCTGGCTCATGCCGTTCCAAGCGTCAGGGGACACTGTATGAACGTAGCTATAAATGAAAAGTGAAGGGGCCGAAGCCCCGTTAAAGGTTTAGATCACGAACAGGATAGCTGTGACCAGACAGATGGTGGACAGCAGCTTGACCAGAACGTGGATCGAAGGTCCTGCGGTGTCCTTGAACGGATCTCCGACAGTGTCTCCGACGACGGCCGCCGCGTGTGCGGGCGACTTCTTTCCGCCGTGGTGTCCCTCTTCGATGTACTTCTTGGCGTTGTCCCAAGCTCCTCCTCCGTTGTTGAGGAAGTTGGCCATCAGGATACCGACGATGGTTGCGACCATGATCAGTCCGCCGACGGCGTAGGGTGCGACGTACTGGAAGTCCTCGGGGAGTGCGTACCTGTAGAGGAGTCCGAAGACGACGGGCACGAGGATGGGCAGGAGTGCGGGCACGATCATCTGCCTGAGAGCAGACTTGGTCGCGATGTCGACGCAGCGTCCGTACTCGGGCTCCTTCTCTCCGGCCATGATCTTTCCGTCCTTGAACTGCTCGCGGACCTCCTGGACCATCTCTCCCGCTGCGGTACCGACCGCGCGGATGGCGAGGGATGCGAAGAAGAACACAAGTGCAGCACCTATGAGTCCTCCGACGAAGATCAGGGGGTCACCGAGGACGACCTGACCCATCTCGACGAGGATGCTGGTGTGGTAGTGCTCTCCGACGATCTCGAAGAACGCTGCGAACAGCAGGAATGCTGCCAGAGCGGCAGAGGACATTGCGTATCCCTTGGTGAGTGCCTTGGTGGTGTTACCGACTGCGTCGAGCTTGTCGGTCCTGTTCCTGACCTCCTCGGGCTGGTTGGACATCTCCGCGATTCCGCCTGCGTTGTCGGTGATGGGTCCGAAGGTGTCCTCAGCGAGGATGAATGCGGACGAAGCGAGCATGGAGACGGTTGCGATAGCGGTTCCGTAGAGACCGAGGGTCGCGTTTCCGCCCTCGATGGAGTAGAATCCGAGGAGGTAGGTAGCGACGATCGCGATACCGATGCAGACGACCGGGATGACGGTGGACTCGAGACCGACGGACAGACCCATGATGACGTTGGTGGCGGGTCCGGACTCGGACTGGTCTGCGATGGTCTGAACGGGCTTGTGGTCACCGGTGTAGTACTGTGTAACATATACCACAACGAGACCGAGTGCGATTCCGACGCATCCTGCGATGGCGAACATGTACCACTTGATCTCCTGTCCGCCGAAGAAGGCGGTGATCGCCTCGTCCTTGAGCAGCCAGTAGCACGAGAAGATCATCGTGACGATGACAAGTGCCATGGTGACGTAGTAACCGAGGTTGAGCGCCTTGATGACGTCGCCGTTCTCGTCGCTGAGGCGGACGGTGAAGATTCCGATGATGGAAGCAAGGAGTCCGAACGCCATGATGACGAGGGGGAGGTAGATGAAGTTGAATGTGAAGCCTGCTGCGAGGTTGACGACTGCGAGACCGATGACCATCGAACCGATGATCTCTGCCGCGGTGGACTCGAAGATATCGGCTCCACGTCCGGCACAGTCTCCGACGTTGTCACCGACGAGGTCGGCGATGACTGCGGGGTTCCTGGGGTCGTCCTCAGGGATTCCTGCCTCGACCTTTCCGACGAGATCCGCACCGACATCTGCTGCCTTGGTGTAGATTCCTCCTCCGAGCTGAGCGAACAGGGCTGCCATGGATGCACCGAATGCGAATCCGACGACTGAGTGGAGTGTGAGTGTCATGGTGTCGCACCATGCACTGTAGATGAAGAACACGAGGAAAAGTCCTGCAAGAGAGAGGACGGAGACGGCGAGACCGGAGACGGCTCCGCCGCGGAAGGATGTCTGGAAGGCCTCGCCGAGCGAGCGCCTGGCTGCCGCGGAGGTCCTGATGTTGGAGTTGACCGAGACCTTCATTCCGATGAAGCCGGAGAGGATCGAGCATCCAGCACCGAGGATGAACGCGATTGCCACTTTGTAGTTGAGGTAGTCTTCGAAGTCCTTGACCGCGAATCCTACGATAGCGATGATAACTGCGATGACGACTGCAATTATTCCGATCGTCTTGTACTGCCTTGCGAGGTAGGCCATTGCACCTTCCTCGATCTTGTCGGAGATCGCCTGCATCTCGGGGGTTCCCTTATCCTTGGAGAACACCTGCCTGAAGAACAGGAAAGCAACGACAAGAGCAACAACAGCAGCGATAGGGACGATGAACAGCAGATTGTCACCTGTGAACTCTACCATATCTGACATTGAGTATGCTCCTCTAATGTTGTTGGCGGGGCTATTAGGTAGTTATATAAAAAGCATGCGGACAGTCCTATATTATTATAATAACGGGATGTGGACGTGCGGATTCACTGGCCGTCCGTCATCTGCTTCATGATGTCCCTGAAGGTCCTGTCGACGTAGGCGAGCGATCCCTCCAGATCCGTGGATCTGGCACATCCTATCGCGATCATATACGTGAGGCAGGTGTTCGTCTCCCTGTAGGCCTGTATCTCGTTCTCCTTCCCGTAGGTGGCGAGATGCTGCTGCAGGAGCGCATCCCTAAGCCCCTTCGACCTGGAGAACAGGGATTGGTAGTTCTCCTGCGTCATGGAGCTTCCGTTCCCGAAGACAAGGACCCCTTCGGGCCTCCACTTGTCGGAAATGAGCGAGGCGTACCTCGCTACGGACTCTATCAGTCCGAGGTTGGCCTCCATACCCTTCGTGGGTTCCTCCCACGCTATGCAGTCGTGGGCCAATGCCATGACGATGTACGTCAGCGCATCGTCAAGGAACGGTTCCTCCTCCCTGACGGCCTCGAGGTTGCGGTTCTCGAGCCTGAGCAGGTCGGCGAACTCCTCGAGTTCCATGTCAGTCCCTTTGGAAGCTGATGAAGAGCACGAGCGCTGCCGCGACGAACAGGCAGGCGACCACGGAGTACCACCATTCGAGGTCGGTGGCGAGGTTGACAGTACCGATGATGCCTATGACCGACAGGATAGTACCGTTGACCATGTAGTAAGAAGCGGGGGACGGACCGATTCTGGAGGATCTAGGCATGAAGAACGAAGATACTACCAGATACGCGCCTATTATCAGGACGATGATGAAGGGCACTGCCCAGAACGTAACGTCCATGGCCTGCCAAACTATGATCGCAATCGCTATCGCCGCGATGATTATCGCGAGCAATATCCCTGATGTCCTAGCCCTGGTGTTCTCTGCCATGCTATCCCTCTGACGGTCTATCGACGTGTAGGATTTAACCATTTCTTGATTCCGGCATATATCGACGTGACGGGCAGGGCGTAGATCCTGTCATTCATGGGTCAGGGTCAATATATGAAAATATGGAATTCAATTCCATTTTTTCATTAGTTTCAATGTTGAAGCTTAATTTTTATCACATAATAATTGCATAACGGTTAATACGCGCGACGCGATACCCTCCCAGGTAATCAGATGACCGACACAATGAAGCTCGTACTCCTCCGCCACGGGGAGAGCGTATGGAACAAGGAGAACCTCTTCACCGGGTGGACCGATGTGGACCTTTCCGAGACCGGAAGGGCAGAGGCAGTCGAGGCCGGTAAGGTGCTGAAGGCCGAGGGATTCGATTTCGATGTCTGCTACACGTCGTACCTCAAGCGCGCCATCCACACGCTCAACATCACCTTGGAGGGCATGGACCGCGAATGGCTGCCGGTCATCAAGTCATGGAAGCTCAACGAGCGTCACTACGGTGCACTCCAGGGACTCAACAAGGCCGAGACCGCCGAGAAGTACGGCGAGGACCAGGTCAAGAAATGGAGGAGATCCTACGACATCCCCCCGCCGGCACTGGACCCCAAGGACGAGCGCAACCCCGCCCGCCAGATACAGTATTCGGGAGTGGATCCGAAGGACCTCCCGCTCACCGAGAGCCTCAAGGATACTGTCGCACGCGCGGTACCCTACTTCGAGGCGGAGATCAAGCCTAGGATGCTGAAGGGGGAACGTGTGATCATCGCCGCCCACGGGAACTCCCTGCGCGCGCTGGTGAAGGTGTTCGAGAACATGTCCGACGACGATATCGTCGGGGTCAACATCCCCACCGCCGTACCCCTCGTTTACGAGTTCGACAGGGACTTCAACGTCGTATCCAAGAGATACCTGGGTGACCAGGAGAAGATCAACGCCAAGGTCAACGCCGTGGCGAACCAGGCCAAGAAGAAGTGAATATGTCATCCGACGAGCATCTGGACGTCGCGCTGGAGGAGTACAACGACAAGGTCTCCCGCCTGGAGACCGAGGGCCCCGTCTCCGAGCTCCTCGAAGCGCTGATCAACCGCGGCACCATACTTATGATGATGGAATCCACCATCTCTGCCCTCAGCGACTTCGACGATGCCATCGACATCATCGAGGACGAGGAGAGGGAGGGCCGCAGGATAGACGCCGGACTGTACATCCGCGCCCACGAGGGACGCGGGAACCTGCTGTTCGACGGAGATCAGGTCGGGATGCTGGAGGATTACAGGAAGGTGGCCGGGAGGCTCTCCGAGCTCATGCCCGGGAACGGGTACTTCGACGTGAAAGGGATCGTGG
Source organism: Candidatus Methanomethylophilaceae archaeon (assembly GCA_017395275.1). Classification (GTDB taxonomy): domain Archaea; phylum Thermoplasmatota; class Thermoplasmata; order Methanomassiliicoccales; family Methanomethylophilaceae; genus SIG5. Next base: position 8,077 of record JAFPVN010000018.1, read on the forward strand.
AGATGTGCATCGACGTGGCCGACGACCTGATGAACACCGGCAAGTTCCACGACGCCGAACCGTTCCTGCACAAGGCATTGGATGTCCTGGAGGGAAGGATCGGCGACTGGGAGGACAACCGCAGGGCGGACGCGTACTCCTATCTGGGGAACGTGTACGAGAGGACCGGGCAGCCCCAGAAGGCCATAGAGAACTACGGGAAGGACATCGACATCGACTGCTATCTGGCAGATCACCACCTCATCGACGACTACAGGCGTCTTGTGATGTCGCTGTACAACCGCGCGGAGCTCCGCAACGACGCGGGCGATTCGGATGGATATCTATCCGACTTCATCCTCGCTGCGGAGTATCTTGAGATCACGATCGAGAGCGGTCAGAGCGACGAGAAGGAACTGCTCGTTGGTATGTGCCAGGCCATCGCTTCCCTGCTTGTCGAGAAGGGCAAGGTGGCCGATTCTGAGAAATATCTGATCAAGGCGATGAAGTACGGCATGCCCGATATCGACAGGGCGATGTCGCAGCTCGGTATAAGGAAACCGTCAGAATGACGGTAGACCGTACCTCTTCCTGGCCTCGAGCTCCTCGTTGATCATCCTCTCCACGTCGTCTAGGACATCGAGGATCTCCGAATCCGCTTTGCCTGCCAGAACGGTGCAGCAGAGGTGCTTGTTGGAAGAGAAGTTCCCGGCTATGTAGTTGATGACGATGCTCCTCTCGTAATCATCCCTCAGTGCCTGGGATTCGAGCAGCAGGTAGCGCACCTTGTCCAACGGAAGGTCGGGAAGGAAGTTGCCCGGATTGACGACGAGACCTATGAGGTCCTCGCAGTTGCCGTAGGTGGTCATACCGGGGTGATGTATGAACGACTATAAGGTTTATCGGACGACAGTTCCATTGAAACCCTATGAAAAATAGCGACCCGAAAGCAACTGGAAGAGAAGAAACTTAGACTTAAATACGGCGGGAACGTAGAATAATACAGGAGGGATCGGATGCCGCAGATGAGGACGGTCGTCGTCAGACTATACCCGAACAGGACGCAGGAGAAGGCATTATTGAATACGCTCGGACGCTGCTGTTTCCTGTACAACCATCTCCTCGAAACATGCAAGAAGGCACACGAGGACGGGCAGAAGCATCCCTCTGAATTCGATTTGGATAAGCACATTACCGATTTCAAGAAGGAACACACGGAACTGAAGGAGGTGTACTCGCAGGTGCTGACGAACGTGAGCACCAGGGTATCGTTGGCATTCGACGGATTCTTTAGGCGCGTCAGGGAAAATAAGGAGGA
>JAFPVN010000235.1 GCA_017395275.1 Candidatus Methanomethylophilaceae archaeon
ACACGAAACTCGACGACATGACGGCAGGTTGGCAACCCAGCGATCTCGTCATCATTGCCGGCCGACCCGCTATGGGTAAATGGGATACCAGGCGATGCCCGTACCGAGGGACGGGTACCACGGCATCCAGGGACTGAGGGATGTGCCCGCGGCGTTCTTCTCCCACAGGCACGCCGCCTATCTTGCCGGATTGGGAACTTTCGGCGTGAACAACATAATCATCACTCCGAGGAACGGTCCGAGGATCAGATGGGTCACGGTACTTACCGATGCCGTGATCGAAGGTGACGGGCCATTGGAGGAAGAGGTCTGCATCCACTGCAACAGATGCGTGAAGGCATGTCCGCAGAACGCCCTGAGGCCCGGAAGGTATCCCGAATGCATCACCGACAAGGAGAGATGCATCGACAGATCCGAGATCCTGGCGAAACAGGGCATCTCGCCGTGCGGGATGTGCATAGCAGCATGCCCCGTAGGCCTTCCGAAAGGCATCGTCACGGGACCCACTGACGAAGCGAAGGACGAGATCCGGAGCTACGTGAAGAAGCCGTGAGGCCCCTGGAATAAGTGTGAATTTCTAAGGATGATTTTGTGAAATAAGTGTAGAAAATACCCCATCATTCGTTGCAATAAGTGTATTTTTAGATGGATATTTTGTTGAAATAAGTGTATAAAATAAGCCATCAAACTGTGAAATAAGTGCATTTTTATATGATGCCAGACATTTACAATATGTGAAACGTACAATCTACGACCAATTGGTCCAATGGATCCATGACGGGGATCGCAGACCTTTGCTGCTCGAAGGCGTCCGTCAATGCGGCAAGACATACATCCTGAACCAATTGGGAGCAGAACATTTTACCAACACAGTCTACTGCAATTTCGAGAAGATGCCGATACTGAGCACATTCTTCGAGAAGGATCTCGATCCCAAGAGGATAATGACGGAGATCGAGATACTGTTCAATACGAAGATCACCGCGGGAAAGACGCTGCTGATATTCGACGAGATACAGCAATGCCCCAATGCGATCACGAGTCTGAAGTACTTCTGTGAGGAAGCCGGAGAAATCCACGTTGCAGCCGCAGGTTCGCTCCTGGGCCTCCTGACGTCGAAACCCAAATCGTTCCCCGTGGGAAAGGTCGAGAGGATGACTATGCGCCCCATGAGCTTCTACGAGTTCCTCATGGCGGACGGGCACGACATGCTAGCGGAGAGGATGATGGCAGGGGATCCGACCGAACCCCTCCCGAAGGCACTGAATGATCTGGCCGAGGACGAGCTCCGCATGTTCTTCATCACGGGCGGAATGCCCAAGGTGGTGGAATCATGGACCAATGAAAGGGATCTGAGGAAGGTATCGAAACTGCAGTCGCAGATACTTGCTGATTACGAGGACGACATGGCCAAGCACGGAGGGGAAATGCTGCCCACTCTGATAAGGATCTGGCATTCCATCCCCGGCCAGCTGTTCAAAGAGAACAACAGATTCATGTTCAAGGAGGTCGGATTCGGCAGATCCGCGGATGCGGCGGACCCTGTGCAGTGGCTGGTGAGCGCCGGGCTGCTGATCAAGGTGAAACGTACAGACAACACAAACATGCCCCTCTCCGAATCGGATGATGACAATCTGTACAAGCTCTTCATGTCCGACATAGGGCTGCTGAGGTGCATGGCGGACGTTCCGCCCAACTACGTGCAGACCGACGATGAGAAGTACAGATACCACAAGGGCGGGATCACGGAGAACTTCGTGATTACCGAGATGACAGGCGCATATCCGAAGGGATTGCACTACTGGACGGATGGGAGATACGAGGTGGACCTGATCGTGGAATCGGACCTGTCCGTCGTACCGATAGAGATCAAATCCGGAAGGAGGGTCAAAGCGAAGAGTCTTGCCAGGTATATCGATAAATATGCCCCGGAAAGGATAATCGCCGTCTCCATGGAGGAGGCCAAGAAGGGCAGGGTCGAATCGGTACCCCTCTATTGCGCCGGTTCGCTCAAGGACATCCTGGGAAAAGACCGATTCACCAATCGTCCACTATGGCCTCTACCTTCTGGCAGGTCAGATAGTTGATGCGCTTGTTGATCATCATCCTGGCGACCTCATCCCTCTTGGGAGGCGCCATCTCATAAACGTATACGTCTATGATACCGTGGTAGCAGTTCTCCTTCCACTTGGGGAGGTCGGGGTGGGACGAGAGCGTGGAGAGGTCGTCCGCGGTGTGTATGGCGATGATCTTCGCGCCCTCTCCGGCCTCGGAGACTATGAGGGCGATGCCGTTTATGGCGGGTATCTCTCCCTTGTCAGCTATGTACGGTCCCTTGAAATCGTATCCGTCTATCCTCATCGGCTTCATGCGCTCACCCGATTATCCTGTATCCGTCATCGTCCGATTCGGACTTATACTTTACACCGAAGTGGTCCAGCTGTTTCACTATCGAACCCACGGAGGGACCCAATCCGACGTTCAGGTACTGTTCGGGCATGTACTTCCCGTTAATCTGCATATCTCCGAATCCGAGATCGATGTTGGCCGTGGACGACTGCATGGCGACGATGTTACCGTTCTTGTCGAATATCGGTCCTCCGGACTGGCCCAGCAGACCGGGAGTGGACGTCTCCACGAAGATGGGGACATCCTTCGGAGCGCCCTCGGGTATCGGGCCGGGGACCGGCTTGGGGACCAGCCTCGTCAGGATGCCGTCGTTTGGAAAGCACAGCTTAATGATCTCAGGGTGGATGTCCACCTTGAAGCTGTTGTTCTCGGGGTTGAACGATGTGTTGACCTTGATGAAAGGATAACCCAGCCTGCAGAGGGACATGCCCTGCCTTACGTTCTCGGGGGCGGCGAATACGGGGTAGTCGGTGACGAAGTCCGGGGGGAGGTTGACAAGTTTGACCAGCGCAAGGTCGAGAGGCTGGATCACGTGCACGGTCTCGAACCTTATCCTGTCGTTCCCCCACCAGAAGGAGTGGGCGCGCAGCCATTTCGGATCGTACTCCTTCCTGTCCTCCGGATGCTGGGTGTTGTGCTCGTCGACCTCGCGTACCTTGTCGTTGATGACCTTCTGCTGGAACAGCGGGGACATGCAGTGCGCGGCGGTGATGGCCCAGCCGTCGCGGTTGATGATGAAATAGGTGCCTATGCTTGAATCGGCGGTCCCGTCCATGTGGGCCGTGGAGATGATCAGCGGCCTGGTGAACTTCATGGCCTTGGCGCACGCCTCTACGAACATGCGGGCGGGATGCATTTGCACATAGATAAGATTGGCTACAGGTGTTCTAACTACAGACTTCGTGAACAACAGGAGAGCTGATGACGATGGAGATTCTGCCGCAAGAATCTTAGTCGAATTATTTTCAGTTAACTATAATAATTTCGACTAGAACTTCCAACACTCGTCAGATATGCCGGAGCGAATCGAAATCCAGGAGGAAATCGAACAGATCCACGGTGACTATCCCCTTCTCGTCCCTGAAGGGATTCAGACGGTTCTTGGTCACGATGACCTTGGTGAACGAATCATCGATCGATCTCAGCGGCCTCTTCTCGCTGTCCGCCTTTTCCGGGGTTGCGATCGAAAGGGCAGATTGGATGTAGTATTTCGAGTCCCCGGAGGTGGCGACGAAATCCACTTCCAGGAATCCGGAGGCTTCGTCCCCGTCGGAAGCGGTTCTCTTCGAGTCGCTGTAAACGGGCACCTGCCCCACGTCCACATTGAATCCGCGGTACCTCAGCTCGTTGTAGAGGATGTTCTCCATGATGTGGGTCTCCTCGATCTGCCTGAAGTTCAGTCTGGCATTGCGAACGCCCGGGTCCTCGAAGTACAGTTTGTACGGGGTGCCGATATACTTCCTGCCCTTCACGTTGTACCTTAAGGCCTTGGAAAGCAGGAACGATTCCTCGAAATGATCGATGTATTTGGATACGGTGTCGTCGGTGATGTTCTTCCTGAGCACGGTACCGAAAGTATCCGCTATCCTGCTGGGGTTGACGAAGGAACCTATGAGGGAGGCACATATGTTCAGGACATCCGATAATGCCTCGGTGTTGCGTACATGGTTGCGGGCCACGACATCCTTCAGATAGGTCTCCTCGCACAGGAGTTCGAGGTACCTTCTCCTCTCATATCTGGTGTTCATGCACGCCACCAACGGGATCCCGCCGGTCTCGACGTAGTCCCTCCAGGCATCCTCCGGCGGCAGTCCGGTACCCTCCACGTATTCCGAGAAGGACAGCGGCAGTACGTGGATGGGCGACCCCCTGCCCCTGAATTCGGTGGCGATGTCGGTGGACAGGAACTTGGAATTCGATCCGGTGACGAATACCTCGTACCCCCTGTGCCTGAGTAGGCCGTTGACGGTCGAAGGGAAATCCTCCAGCAGCTGCACCTCATCGAGAAGCAGATAGATCCTCTCCCTGCCCTTTGCCCAATCCTTGAGGTAAGCCCTGAACTTCCTGGAATTGACTAGGTAGCTCCCGTCATTATGCCTGAGTTTGGTCTCCTCATCGGGGTAATAACCGCGGATCAGATCCAGATCCTCATCCGAATCGAAAGCGAAACGCAATATCGATGATTCGTCAACGCCGGAATCCAGCAGATCGCGGTAGAACAGGTTGTTCAACAGGTATGATTTACCGGCCCTTCTGGAACCGGTGATGACCTTTACGAGGCCGTTGCCTAAGCGTTCCCTCAGTTTACGGACGTACCTCTCCCTGCTGAATTCCAAGGTGTCACCTCATCTTCGGCCGATCATCGTAGTCGAAATATTTTAAGTCTACTCAAAAAATTTCGACTATAAAATATCTGGATATCCATACGGATGTGAAATAACGGAAGAACGACCTCAGTCGCTGCGTTTCCTGGGCCTGCGGTCGCCCGTAGGTCTCCTTCCGCCGTTCCCGCGTCCGTCCCGGTCGCCGTATTCTCTTCTGGGGCGGTCGCCGTGATCGCGTCTCGGACGGTCCCCGTCGCGCCTCTGGCCGCCGTAACGGGGCCTTCCGCCGTCTCCCCCTTCCCTTCTCGGGCGGTCACCCTCGCGTCTCGGACGGTCTCCGTAACGCGGTCTGTCCCCGTCCCTTCTGGGAGGCCTGTCGCCCTCGGACCTCGGTCCGAATCCCTCTCTCCTCGGAGGCCTGTCTCCGTCCCTTCTCGGGGGCCTTCCGCCGAAATCGCGCCTCGGCCTGTCCGAACGTCCGCCTTCCCTGCTGAACTCCCTTCTGGGGCGTTCCCCGTCCCTTCTCGGACCGTTGCCGGAGAGCTTGGAGTTGTACTCGTCCTCCGCCTCGGCGTCCCTTACGTAGACCCTCTTGACGATGTCACCGGACTCCACCTCGGAGGTGTAGCGCTCCTCCTTCTCCTTCATGTAGGCGGCGCGCTTCCTCTTGCGCTCCATCTGCTCGGGGGAATAGCGGTTCCTGTTGACGAAGGCCTCCATCTCCTTCCTCTCGGCCTGCCTGTCGGAACCCTTTGTCTTAGTGCCCTTGTGGGGATACCTGATCCTACCGTCGTTCTCCCTGTACTCGGTACCGACGACGGTGATCTTCGATTCCCTCTTCAGGGGCGCGTTCTTGCGCTCCCTCGGGGGCCTGTCCTCGGGCATGCGGGGCATGTCCCTGAGCAGTAGGATGTCCTTCTGGTGCTGCTTGTCCTCCATCCTGTGCTCCGCCTTGATCGGCCTCTGGTTCTCCCAGTCGCGCCTGGTGAAGTACATTGCGGTTGATACTGTGGACGGGGTGGGGGTGAATATCTGAACCTGCTCGGGGACGTGGTGCAGCTCGTCGGAGCAGAATCTGAGCAGTTCTCCCATGTGCCTGAACTCGCATCCGGGGTGGGCTGCCATGAGATAGTATGTGAGGTAGAGGTCCCTGTCCTCCTCTTCCTTGAGCCTGTCGAACATCTCCTTGAAGTCCAGCAGCTGATCCTTGCCGGGCTTCCCCATCAACCTCAGGACGTCTTCGGATATGTGCTCCGGAGCGATCTTCATCTGCCCGGAGATGTGCCCGTCGCGGATGAGCGAGCGCATGTAGTCCTCGCCGTGCTCCTTGTCCGCAAGAACGAGGTCGTATCTCACTCCCGATGCCACGAAGACGTGCTTGACGTTGGGTATCTCTGAAATCTTCTTCAGGAGCTCTATCTGCCTGGAATGGTCCACGGGCATGAAGCCGCAGATCCTGGGATACATGCACCTCTTGTCCATGCACGGGCCCAGCTTCTGCTTCTTGGGGCACTCGAAGCCGTACATGTTGGCCGTGGGTCCCCCGACGTCCCTGAAGACGCCGTCGAAGCCAGGCTTGGAGGCGATCCTCTCCGCCTCCCTGATGATCGACTCCTCGCTCCTGGAGACGACGGTCCTGCCCTGCATGACCGCTATGGCGCAGAAGTTGCACTCGCCGTAGCATCCGCGGTGGGTGGTTATGGAATTCCTTATGGTATCCATCGCCTTGACGTATCCCTGCTCGGCGTAGTAGGGGTGGACCTCGTTCTCGAAATCCATCTCGTAAATCTTATCCAAAGTTTCTGAGTCTATGGTCTTCGCCGGCGGATTCTGTATGAGATAGCGGTCGCCGGTCTTCTGTATGAGTCCCCTCGCGTTGATGGGGTCGCAGTTGTAGTAGAACTGCTTGAACATGCGGGTGAAATTGGTCTGGTTCTCGACGCAGGACTCGTAGCTGGGTATCTCCGAATGCGTGGTGGGAGGTACGTCGGAGATGTAGCATATCCCCCTTATGGAATGCCAGTCCTCGCCGTCGCGGAGCGCCTGCGCCAGCTGGAGCGTGGGCATCTCGCCCATCCCGTAGGTGATGATGTCGGCCTTGGAATCGAAGAGGATCGATCTCCTCAGACCGTCGGACCAAGCGTCGTAGTGGGCGATCCTCCTGAGACTGGCCTCGATGCCGCCGAGGACGATCGGTTTGCCCTTGATGAACTTCTTGATGAGATTCGTGTACGCAATGCACGCCCTGTCGGGACGGCGGTCGTTGACCCCTCCGGGGGTGAAGTCATCGTCCTTGCGGAACTTCCCGGTGGGGGCGTAGTTCGCCACCATGGAATCCACGCATCCGGCCGATACGCCCCAGAAGAGGTTGGGCTCGCCCAGACGGGTGATGTCCTTGTCTGTTTCCAAATCAGGCTGCGCGATTATGCCCACACGGAAACCGTTCTCGATCAGCCAGTGGCCGACCACGGCGGAGCCGTTGTAGGAGGAGTCGATATATGTATCGCCGGTAACGAGGATCACGTCAAGGGAATCCCAGCCCCTGGCCTGCACCTCCTCAATGGTCGTGGGTATGAACATCGAATCCCCGTTATCCTCTACATATAAAAAGGTAGGTATTAACCCGTAAAGATTACAGCAATATTTGTAAAGAGATAAAGGTGAGAGAAAAAACGTTAAGGTGTTTGGAAGGAGGGGTCAGACCCCTCCTTCATGCGGTCTCTCCGCCAGTCTTTCCGCCGATCTTGCCAGTCTTCACCAGGACGACCACGGTCACGATGGCCGCCACGACGAGCGCTCCGACGATGATACCGACGATCAGTCCGACGTTGGAGCCTCCGCCGCTTCCGGACGGTGATTCCACGACATCCACGAACCAGTCGGAGAAGTGGTCGGTCTCGAAGACCGCCACTTTCTTATCGGAATCGTAGGTCGCGTCATACTCCACCAGCTGGTCGCCGTTGATGCAGAACACCTTGACGTCGGAAGCGCTCTCGCCGTCCTTCAGCACGTAGGGCAGGGAGACCTTTACCGTCTTTCCTGCGAACGAGATGTTTCCGTTGGAGTCGGACAGGCTCAGCGAGTAGACCGTCTTGCCTTCCACGCGCGCCTTCACGGCGTCGGACAGGGCTGCCTTCGCGTTATCGTCGAGTGCCTGCGCGGTGACGGACACCTCTCCCGTCGCGTTGGACACGATCTCCTTGGGGATCTCCATCTTCCATCCGTTACCGGACACGTCGATGACTGTCTTTGACGCATCGGAGAGGGCGCTGCTGGTGGCGGGACTGGACGTGTCGATGAGGACGCTGTCCGAGTCGGACACGAACACCACGGCCTCGTTGTTGGTAGCGGCTGGCCTGGAGGCCCATTTCGCGGTCACGTACAGGCTCTCCGCGGGCATCTTGGCGGGCAGGGCGGGATCCCATCCCTTGAAGTCGTATCCTTCCTTGGTGGGGTCCGCGGGTGCCACGACGTCAGCGCCGTAGAGGACGTTCATGGTGTTGATGCTGCTTCCGACTGCCGTGTCGAAGTGGATGTGATACGTCTTGGCCCTGTATGTCGTGGAGTTCAGATAAGCCTCGTCCCTGTCCAGCACATCCTCGATGACGGTCATGTCGGGGGCGTAACCCGTGATCTCCGGCGAATACACGGTGATGTGGGAACCGAAGTCGTACACCTGCTGGTAATCGGGGGCGGCCTGGGATTGATCGTCGTAGAAGTACCTGATGGTGACCGTGATCTTATGGGCGGTCCAGACCGCCTTCAGATCCGGCGTGCCGTCGTACTTCCACTTTCCGTTGGCGTCGGTATATCCGGCGACGTTGGGGACCAGTGCGGAATTCTTGATGACAACGGTGCCGTCGGCCAGTGCGTATCCGTCCAGATCGTATCCGTAATACCATGCATCCATGAGTATGGTCACGCCTCCGTCGTACACGATGGTCGCGTGTCCGTCATCGCCTCCGTTGCCCGACATGTGCACGTCGAAGGTCTTGGCCGCCGATGTGGCTGTGAACACGACGTCCTTGTCGGGCATCGCGAACTTCCCGCTGGCGACCGTGACGTCCTGCGTGGCCCATGCGGTCACGTCGTATCCGGTCTTGGGATATACGGCGAGCACGGTCACCTCGGTGCCGTACGCTACGGTCTTGGGGGCGTAGTCGCCGTCCAGCACCGCGCCGTCCAGCTTGTAGGT
>JAFPVN010000236.1 GCA_017395275.1 Candidatus Methanomethylophilaceae archaeon
ACTATCGGCATGTCCATGTCCTTCCAGATAATGCGGCCGTCTCCCTTGACAATGGAGTCATCGATCCTCTTCCTCTCCTCCTCGGTCAGGGAATCCCTGCCGGTCCCGGAACGGATGACGTGGTCCATGATGCATCTGCAGATCTTCTCGATGACTACTCTCTTGGCCTCTGCTATGAAGTGGCCGATATCCATGCCCGCCTTCCGCGCGAGCAGTCCGACGGCCATGCGGGATGCTTCCGTATCGTACTCCCCGTAGGTCCCCTCCGCTGCTAGTATGTCCGTCGGAGTCACGCCTATGCGGGTGACGTATCCCTCGGTCTCGAGACCTTTGAGATCGAATCTTCCGTAGGATATCCCCGTGGCCTCCGAGACCTGCCTGGCCGACTGCGGACGGTCCGTGATGGCCTTCAGGAAAAGGATGTCGTCATCGGTCAGATACGAGTGCCTGTCGTTGGACGCGAGGGTATAGAATTCCGTGTCTGGCACTTCGTCGGAAGGGGATAAATCCAGTGATCCCAATGATGCGATACGATCCCGTATCCCCGGCCACTTGGAGGCCGCTACGCATATCGGAATTATGCGTATCGGATCGAGCACAAGACCGCCCCTCTCGACGGAGATCCTGCTGTCGCCGCCAATGCCGTAAGTACTGACATCCGCCGCCCTCACCCTCGTCCTGTGGCCTCCGACCACGGCCCCAGAATCGAGCGTGCGGACGAACCCGCCGTTGATCATCCCGAGGTCGGTGGTGGTCCCTCCGATGTCGGCTATCAGTGCATCCTTCACACCGGAATGCACCATGGCGCTGGTGAGGCTGGAGGCGGGACCGGACATGATGGTCTCTATAGGTCTCCTGACCGCGGTCTTGGCGTTCATGATGGATCCGTCCCCGCGGACTATCATCAGCGGGGCGTCGATGCCCATATCCCCGAGGGCCTTCTCCACTGCCTGTATCAGGTCGAGGATGGTTGGGATCAGTCCCGCGTTGATTATCGCGGTGTTTGTCCTGGCCTTGAATCCCAGTTTGGACGTCAGTTCGTGTCCGCAGACCACCGGGATCCCCAGCATCCTCTCGGCCATGGACCTCACCGTCCTCTCCTGGCTGGGGTTCCTGACGCTCATGTATCCCGCCACCGCGAGCACGTCCACCTTCCCGCGCATCCTCTCAAGAATACCCTTCACATCGCCGGGACTGAGCTTCGTCACGGTGCCCCCTTTGAGGTCCAGCTGCGCGTCGAGATACTCGGACCTCTCCACGCCCACCGTGTACCCGTACTTCCTTCCGATAGTGACCAGTCCGACGCGGCATCTCTTCCCCTCCACTATGGAGTTGGTCGCCAGCGTGGACGACAGGGACACTATGGAGATGTCCTCCCGGATCTAGAGTCCCTTGAGGGAATCGACGATACCGACTATCAGGTCGTCCCTGGTGGTAAGGGCCTTGGAGCGGCGGACGATGCGGTTGGTGTCCATGTCTATGACGACGGAGTCGGTGTAAGTCCCGCCGGTGTCGATCCCCAGTCCGAAAACCATGGTCCGTGCATCGTGTCGACCCTAATAATCCTTGGCACGCGCGGCACGCGCGCGTTACCCTTATTAATGACCTATCCGTTGTCCGACCTACCGTGCTAAATGATAGCACAGTACACGAGGTAAATAGGATGGCCTTCCTGGATGAGAAATTCGAGACTATGCCCGTCGATGAGATCAAAGCCATGCAGCTCAAGCTGCTCAAGGAGCTTATCGAGAGGACGTATAGGGAATCGAAGTTCTACAGGGAGAAGATGGACAAGGCGGGCGTGAAGCCCGAGGACATCCAGACCCTGGACGACATAAGGAAGCTGCCCATGATGGTCAAGACAGACCTCAGGGACAACTACCCCGACAAGCTCTTCGTCAGGCCCTACGAGGACCTCGTGAGGATCCACGTCTCGTCCGGTACCACCGGGAAACCGACGGTGGTGGGATACACGCAGACCGACCTCGACAACTGGGCGCTCTCGCTCCAGCGCGGTATGGTCTCCTTCGGCGCATCCAAGAAGGACGTCCTCCAGAACGCCCACGGGTACGGGCTGTTCACCGGAGGGATCGGAGTGCATGAGGCGGCCACGAAACTGGGACTGACGGTCATCCCCGCAAGCACCGGCAACACCAACCGTCAGATCGACATGCTCTGCGACCTGCCCGTGACGCTGTTCGCGGGTACGCCGTCATACCTTTTCCACATCGCCGACGTATGCGACCAGAAGGGCATCGACATCAGGAGGGACACCAAGCTCCACATGGCCATCTCCGGAGGGGAACCCTGGTCCGAGTCCATGAGGCAGAAGCTGTACGAAAGGACCGGCATCAAGATGTACAACTGCTACGGCGCCAGCGAGTTCTACGGACCCATGTTCCTGGAGTGCACCGAGCAGAACGGATTCCACATCTGGGGAGATCTGGCACTTATCGAGATCCTCGACGAGCAGGGCAACCCCGTCAAGGAGGGCGAGAGAGGTGCGATAGTCATCACCATGCTCAAGAAGGAGGCGTTCCCGCTCATCAGGTACAAGATCGGTGACGTTTCGTCACTCACTTGGGAGAAGTGCAAGTGCGGAAGGACGCACCCCCGTCTCATGAGGCTGTCCGGAAGGACCGACGACATGATGGTCATACGCGGAGTGAACGTGTTCCCCTCGCAGATCGAGACCGTCATCGGGGAGATGCCCTTCCTCAGCACGTTCTATCACCTCACCGTGACCAACGACAACTACATGGACCACCTGCTGGTGGAGGTCGAGCTCAACGAGAAGTACCTCACAGAGGACATGAACGAGCTGAACAAGATGGCATCCACCTTGGACAGGAGACTGAAGGACATCCTGAACATCATGGCCGAGGTGAAGCTCGCGCTGCCGGGCACCCTGCCGAGGTTCGAGGGCAAGGCCAAGCACGTCACGGACAACAGGTCCTACGAATGAGCCAGACGCGGTAAAACGTGAACGTCCCGTCCGTCATCGGATGACGGCGGGACAACAATCACATTTTAATACGGTTACTGTATCGCGTGATTGTTGGGCTAGACCGGGATGCTTGGCGTATCCTTGTATACCGAAACCGTCAACATGCGGAGGTGACAGCATGGGACGGGGTCTATGGAAACTGCAGGCCCACAGAGAGACTATGAAATCCTGTCTTGCGGGGTTGGCGTCTGTCTACGAAGCAACCGGAGGGTTGCCGAGGATTCACTAATCGCAGAAACCGGGTCAGGCCCTGACGGGAGCAGCCTTACTGTGAACCACTGACGCTCGCAGGGTAACGGGGTTGAGGATTGAAGTGACAAACCTGCAGTGGAAGTTGCCTCAACCCATGTGGCCCAGCACTTCTCAGTTCTTCCTTACGGGAGAGCATCCCGTGATTATATCCTTCTCGAAGTCGAAGAGGACGGCCTCCTCGCTTCCGGACTTGAGGATGAGTTTGTGGCCGTCGGTGACCTTACCGACGACGGCTCCCGCGCATCCGACCTCGGAGAAGTGGTCGATGATCCTCTGGGAGTTCTCGGGCGGGCATGCGAAGACGAATCCGCATCCCTGGTAGGCCAGGATCCACTGGATGTAGTTGATCTCCTCGGGTGCGGGTATCCTGTCCATGTCAACGACCGCGCCCTTGCCGGAGGACTCCAGCATCATCCCCAGCGTTCCGACGCATCCGGGGTTGCTCATGTCCTTGGCGGAATGGCACAATTGTTCCCTGGCTATGACGCACATCATGTCCATCTGGTCCTGGACCAGCTTATCGTCCTTCTCGGTGGTGGTGTCCCATGCGTAGGGGATCACGTCGGGGAAGTGCCCGTCCAGATCCATCACGAACACCACGTCGTCCCCCGCCTTGGCGGAGTCGCTCCTGATGAGGTCGGTCTTGGGGACGGTACCGATGATGGAGATGTCCACGGCCTGATAGCTGCAGTCGGGGTGCGTGTGGCCTCCCACAATCGGCACGTTGAACTTCTGGACCGCGCGCTCCATGCCCCTGAGGATGCGGGAGCAGATCCTGTCGTGCTGTGTGGACATCACGTCCACCATGGCCAGAGGCTTCCCTCCCATTGCGGCGATGTCGTTCACGTTGACGAGAACGGCGTAGTATCCGGCCAGATACGGGTCCGCTGCGACCAGGGATTCCATGATCCCGTCTGCGGCGAAGAGGATGTAACTGTCCCCGTGCTCGATCGCTGCCGCATCCTCCCCCTCCGACGCCGCTATGTGGGCGAAGGTGTTGGTGGGGAGCAGCTTCACGATCTCATGGATCGTGTTCTTCCTGGTGATACCGGGGAATGACCTGATGGCGGATACAATCGGCTCGAGTTGCATCGACGGCTGATGGCATCATCCCTATAAAAGAGGGTCGGTCTGGCTTTTCCCTTATCCTAAAAAACATTAATAGTTCATCGCCCATCAACCGCACGGTATTTCACTTGGAGACAGTCTACATCGTCCTGCTGGCCCTTCTGGTCGTCTACATCCCCATCTACATCTACGTGAGGAAGAGCGAGAAGGCCCACGAGAAGGGTTTCGTGCCATACGGCCCCACCATCATGATCAGGACGAAATGGGGACTGAAGCTCATGGACCGCATGGCCAAGTACAAGCGCTTCTGGAACGTCATGGGATACGTCTCCCTGGGGGTCTCCCTGGTGCTGGCGATAATCATCGTCACCATTCTGGCAATAGATCTGTCGGTGCTCCCGCAGATGTTCGGAAGGTCAGGGATCGGTATCGAGTATGCTCTGGCGATCCCGGGACTCAACCCGATGCTCCCCATAGTCTACGGCATCATCGGACTGGTTGTGGCGATGGTGATCCACGAGATGGCCCACGGCATACAGTCCCGCGCCAACGACATCGGCGTGGATTCCTCGGGGATACTGTACGGAGTGGTCCCCCTGGGAGCGTTCGTCGAGCCCAACGAGGAGCAGACCGCCAAGGCATCCAGGAAGGCGAGGATGCACGTCTACGCCGCCGGGATAACCACGAACACATTCATGGCGATCATCACCTTCGCTATCATGTTCTTCGCCATGACCAACTGCCTGGTCAGCGACTACAGCGACAACGCCGCCGTGTATGCGGTGGTATCCGATACGGAAGCATACGACCTCGAGATTGAAGCGTCGTCCATCATACTGTCGGTGGACGGCAACAACGTGGACGCGGACGGTCTGGTGGATTACATCAAGACGCACCACACCGCCGACCTCCGCCATGACGTCACCTTCCTGTACAAAGGTACGGAATACTCGCACAATATGGCGCTGGGCGCCTGTATAGTCGGGATAACATCGGACAGTCCCGCCTCGAATTCGGGGATGAAGAAGGGCGGATTCATCATGTCGATCGACGGCATCGATGTCAGCACGCCCGAGGACTTCTCCGACATCATGACGAACACGCACCCCGGGCAGACCATAACCCTGACATACATGAACTACGACAGTGCCAGCAAGTCGTTTTTGACACCCGTGACCGAGGACATCGTTCTCGACACCAGGGGCGACAAGGGATTCCTCGGCGTCAGCACGTCCATATCGGGCATATCCGTGACGACGCCCAGGATAATGGTGGACACCGGCATCAACCCCCTCTACGGGAAGGAGGGCCTCCAGGATTCCGCCATGGGCCTGCTGTCCTACATAAGCATGCCCTTCAAGGGATTCTCGCCCATCCCCGAGTCCGTCACCTGGTGGTACGACAACGGCGATGCGTTCTGGATCTTCATCTGGATAGTCTACTGGATATTTTGGCTGGACATCGTCCTCGCGATATCCAACGCCCTTCCGGCGCTCCCCTTCGACGGCGGACTGCTCCTTGTAGGACTTTTGGATTGGCTGTACGAGAAGGGCGGGGTCAAGGAAGAGAAGGCCAGGGACGAGTACGTCGGAGCGACGGCGAACGTGATATCCTACGCCATGCTCGGCATACTGGTCCTGGTGCTGGTAGCGATCATAATCTGACGCGGCCGCCGTAGGAATCTATTATCCTCTTCGCCCACGACAATTTCTTCATCTTCGTATCCGGATCGGAACCGTCCTTCAGAACCGGCGAGGTGTAATCGAAACCTCTCAATTCAACGGAGTCAGCCCCAAGTGCCAGCACTATGGAGACGGCGCGGTCGCCGTCGGTGAACCCGCCGTAGTTGCGGATGACGTTGTCGGGCCTTGATTGGGTGGTGAGCACAACGGGACCGGTAAAGTCCTTGGCATGGTCCATTATCAGATCGGCGTTGTCGCCGTGTGCGTGTATGAACGTCACCGCACCCCTCCGGGAAGCCTCGATCTGCTTCGAGACGTCGCCGTCAAGATCCGTGACCACTATGTCGGGCAGTATGCCCGCGTCCATCAGGACGGATGTCGCGGAGCCCGCAGAGACGATGGTCGCCCCCTCGATACCGTCGAACGACGGCGATGCGGGACCGAAGACGATCACCCTCTCCCTGAATTCGATATCCTCGTCGTCGATGAGGTCGGCGTTCTGCATCAGCGTCTTCAGCAGTCTTGCGGAAGCCTCGTCCTCCGAACGCGAATATCCGAAATCGTCCAGTATGGATTGGTAGACGGGTTCCCAGGCGGCGAAGTCCATCTCAAGCATCCTTCTTGGAAGAGGACCTGAAGTACCTGGAGAAGTTGGTCTGGAGGATGGAGGCCGCGATCTCCACGACGATACCCGCGATGATCTCGGTGATGACGGTGGCGTTATCGACCATCCTGTAGCCGAGCATGGTCATGGATGCGTCCAGTACACCCTGCATCAGGAACGCCATACCGAGGATGATTATCGTTCCGGTCATGAAGCTCCTGTTGACCTTCTTCATGGTGATGTAGTTGTTCAGCGCCTTGCCGGCATCCTTGAACACGAAGGCGAACACGATGAACCACATCGCGTTGTAGGAGAACTCCAGCACTATGTACAGCAGGTCGTACGACTGCGCGCCCCAGACGGAGTACACACCGTAGACGATACCCAGGACCGCCAGTCCGAAGGACAGGATGGTGAACGTGATCGCAAGGTTACCGGAGTAGATGTTCTTCATGCCGTACTTGACCTTGTCCACTATCATGTCCACGATCTCGTAGGCGTACATGAACACCGCGAGACCCAGCACTATGGACACGAGCGACCACGTCTGGTTGTAGATGTATGATGCGTCGTGGGTGGACAGGTAGGCTATCACCCCTTCCAGGACGAATATCATACCGAGGAGGATCAGCAGCACGCCTATAGGCGCCAGGAACCTCTTCTTCTTGTCCGGGTCGCGGATCATCTTGGAAAGGACGTACAATGTGCTCTCCAGCCCGGGGGCCTGCTTGACGTAGACCTTCTTCACCGAGTCGATGGGTACGCGCGACGATATGATGGGGTAGACGTACTCGTCCTCCGCACCGTCGCCGACCAGGTTGACCCTGTCCGGTTTGATTATATCGAGGATCTCCTCGAGCTGGTCGATGACCTTGGAATCGGATTTGTGGCCGACCTTCTCGTCTCCGCAGATCAATGCGACCTCCGCATCCCTGCCGTCCTCGATGAGCTCGTTGTACATCTGTATGGCTGCGAAGAGTCCGTTGACGTCGGAGTCCTCGGGATCCTTGGAGCCCAGAGCGACGGCTGCCTTGGTGCAGCCCTCGATACCGATGACAGGGGTCTCCACCCCTGCCTTGACTCCGTAATCGTTGTCCCTGTCGACCGCAAGGACCAACGTCTTCTTCTTCTCCACGGTTGTCGGTAGCGTAGTCCCTTAATAAAATAGTGCCTACGCTATGCTTATTACCGCATTCGCCGATACGCACGCATGCACATCAAATGGCACGGACATGCATGCTTCGAGGTCACCACCGGTGACACGACCATAGTCTTCGATCCCCACGACGGCAAATCCATCGGGATCAGGCCTCCGTCCGTGACAGCCGACCTCGTCCTCATGACCCATGACCACTACGACCACAACGCCGTCAGGGCGGTCGAGGGCAATTACAAGTCGTTCATGATGAAGAACGGCAGGTTCGAGTTCAGGAACATCCCCTTCTACGGATTCGCCACCTTCCACGACGACGTGAACGGCAAGAAGAGGGGTCCCAACACCATGTACAGGCTCACGGCCGAGGGGATCACCGTATGCCACTGCGGCGATCTGGGCGCCATACCCGACAACAAGGTCATCAACGCCATCAAGGAGGTGGACTTCCTGATGGTCCCCGTCGGAGGGGTGTACACCATGGAGAAGGACGTGCTCAGGAAGTTCATCGAACTGGTGAATCCCCGCGTGATCATCCCGATGCACTACCGCATAGGGGGCCTCACCATCCCGGTGGCGGACGTGGACCAGTTCCTGGAGATGATCCCGGAGGAGTACATCGACTACGTCGGCAACTCCATCGACATCACGAAGGACGAGTTACCAGAACAGAAGGAATGCTGGGTCTTCGACAGGAGATGAGACCGGATCCCGAAGGGAAATCCCCTCCGGAGCTGCTGTACGGATAGACCGCGGTCCCGTCTGGCATCACCAATTTCCTACTATCGCCCTTATATATTCCATAGTTCGATTCTTTTCTCATGTCTTCTGACATAGCAGCGGGAAGGAGTTCCCGCAGGATCATGGTCGTCGCCGCGGCCGCACTGGCAGTGGCGATGATGCTCGCAGTACCCATCTTCGTCGCGGCGGACTCCGACGCGGACTTCACCAACGACGAGGCAGGGTATCGCATAGAGGCCACCAACGCCACCGATGCAGACCTCATGTCGGTCGGTCTGGGCAACAAAACGTCATTGATCTTGGAAGCCATCGAAGGGATGAATCTGTTCAACGATTCCATCCTCGGGACACCCACGGTCACCTCCGATTCCCTCAAGGTCCTGAATGCGACCGGATGTAAGATCGAATCCGAGAAGGTCAAGTCGTTCTACGTCCTCGAGGTCTCCGCAGAGAATGTCAAGATCGTATTCACCGCAACCGCCTCCGGCGAACTGATGATGTCCGACACGTCGGATCTCAGCGAGAAGCAGAAGGCCGCATACGATGCCCTCAAGGCATACCTCGGCAATGAGATCTCCGCCGGCGACACCATCACCCTCACCGGTACGGTCAAAACGAGGTCGGCCTCAGAGATGGCTTATTCATACAAAATGCTGGACGGCAACAAGTGCATAGAGTCCGAGAGTACGATGAACAGTTACGGCGTAATGGATACCAGCCTCACCGCCACGCTGAAGCACGCCGATACGGAAAAGTTCGTCAAGTACACAGCCGATGCCAGAGGATCGAATACCAGGGAGGACAAATGCGAGTTCGAGGGCGACAACATCGCAGTCGGCACCAAATACACCGTGAAGGACACCGTCAGCTCCACGATCAAGGGCGATGCGTACTACACCGTGGGAGACAAGGACTACTCCATGTATTCCGATCTCACACCCGTTCCCGAGGAACAGCGTACCGTGACGGAGTACGACATCGACAACCAGTCCAACGTCGTCATCCCTACGAGCCTGAAGACCAAGATTGATGCCCTCCCCGCATCCACGGACACTGTCAAGGTCGACAAGACCTACAGCGGAGCAGAGTCCGCATTCGACGATGTTATGATGGATGCCGTCGGCAAGGATGTCCTCAAGCTCCTGCTGATCATCGGCGGAGTGATCCTCGGTGTCATCGTCCTGATCATCATCCTGGTCATCGTCCTCCTCCACATGAGGAAGAAGAAGAGACAGCAGTGATTCAAACCGGTCCTTTCGGGGACCTTTTCTTTTTTAATTTCTTCAGATAACGTCGACGGAACGGGATCGTTCCTTCGGTATGGGCACATATCGTTCCACTGGAAAAAAAGATCAGTACAGGACGAGCGCGTCCTCGAGCTTACCCACCTCTATCGGGGTGGACAGGTCGCCGATTACGGCTCCCTTGGAGTTTGCGAGGACACACGATGCCAACGTGCGGCATCCGTGGTTGAGCGTGGTGCGCATGCCCTCGACCTTGAGGACATCCT
>JAFPVN010000237.1 GCA_017395275.1 Candidatus Methanomethylophilaceae archaeon
CACAAGATACATCCTGTCGTTCTCCAGGACGTACCCGACCTTCCCTGTGTAGAGGTTGAAACCGAAGTGTATGACCGTGAAGAGACCGATCGCGAACAGACACGCCCCGACCCATTTGAACTCGGGTCCGCATGCAGCCGTCGTGCCCAGAAGGACGACTCCGCCCATGGAGATGCATATTCCCGCGAGGATGCCCCTCACGAACCATTTGACGATGTCAGGAACCACTGTGCTGGAATCGGGTACGTTCGGTATATACCTTTTGAGGAGGACTAACCGACTAACCGTAGCTGTCGGCTTATAAACCGTTCAGCCGGCGATGATAACAACGCCAGGGAGGAAGTCCGGCATGCAGGACTTCCGTTCTGTCGCCGGGCATCGCCCTGAGTTCCTTAAAGGAGGTGAATAACCCCGTGTCCCGAAAAGAGGACAAGGACCAGGGCAGACACGAATGCCTAAAGTGGACTGCCCTGACCCTTGCAGTGGTTCGGCTGATAGTCGAACTACTCAAGTGAAACCCATTACGGTCTCCGCAAGGAGGCCGATCAAGATTCAGATTAAACATCGGTTACAGATATATTAACGTTGACCCGTCCGTTCCGAAATACCGTAAATATCACGAAACCAACAGTTGGTTTAATTATCCCGCAACAATCTACGGGTAATCAATGGTGAAGGTAGCCGTCTACGGGAAAGGGGGCATCGGAAAGTCCACGATGTCCGCCAACATAACCGCCGCCCTGTCGGACAAGGGACTGAAGGTCCTGCAGATAGGGTGCGATCCGAAGCACGACTCCACGAGGCTCCTCCTCAACGGAGAGCTTCCCACCACCATACTGGAATACCTCAAGCAGACGCCCGAGGCGGAGAGGTCCCTGAACGATGTCATATCGGTAGGATACAAGGGGTGCCTGTGCGCCGAGTCCGGAGGCCCGGACCCCGGGGTGGGATGCGCCGGCAGGGGGATCATATCCGCATTCAACCTTCTCTCGTCGCTGGGCATAGACTCGATAAAGAAGGACGTCACCCTCTACGACGTGCTGGGCGACGTCGTCTGCGGAGGATTCGCCGTACCCATCAGGAACGAGTACGCCGAGAGGATCTTCATCGTATCCTCGGGCGAGTTCAT
This sequence comes from Candidatus Methanomethylophilaceae archaeon, assembly GCA_017395275.1. Classification (GTDB taxonomy): domain Archaea; phylum Thermoplasmatota; class Thermoplasmata; order Methanomassiliicoccales; family Methanomethylophilaceae; genus SIG5. The sequence goes on from JAFPVN010000237.1 coordinate 1,130, forward strand.
GTCAATCTACGCCGCCAACAACATCCTGAAGGGTGTCAGCAACTACGATCCCGACAGGATCGGCGGCATCATATTCAACAGCAGGGGAGGCCCCGAGGAACCCGGGAGGATCACCAGATTCTCCGAGGCGGTGGGCATCCCGATTGTGGCGACGTTCGACAGGTCCAAGCTCTTCGCCGAGGCGGAGGAGAACGGGAAGACCGTCGTGGAGATGTTCCCGGATTCCAAGGAGGCCAAGTCCTTCCGCGCGTTGGGGGACCTCATAATCAACGGGAAGCTCAACAGTGCCAGATATCTGTCGGAATCGGAACTGGAGCAGGTCGTCCTCGGAAGGTCCATCACCCGTCAGAGGACGGCGAGGGAGGTCCCCGCGACATTGGGCTCCGCAGCACCCGACAGGAAGAAGAGGTACACCTCGAGGAACGTGGAGGACCACGACCCGTACACGGGATGCGCGTTCGCCGGTGCCCAGAGCGTCTGCGCCTCCATACCGAACATGGCCACCGTGCTCCACTCGCCGCTCAACTGCGCCCAGTTCGCATTCCAGATGGCGTCGGCATCCGCCAAGCGCGCCCACATGTACGGCAGCATGCCCGTGGCGGGATTCATAGACCCGAGGGTGGACTGCACCGCGATGGCCGAGGATGACATGGTCTTCGGAGCGACCGCCAAACTGAGGAAGAAGATAGAGGAACAGATATCCGCGGGATACGACAGGATCGCCGTCATCACCTCATGCTCCTCGGGGATAATAGGCGATAACGTAGCCGACACCATATCGCAGATCGAATCCGAGAACCCGGGCGTGAAGATCGCCCTCGTCGAGGAGGACGGCGACATCAACGGGGACTTCATGCAGGGGGTCATCGACGCCGGCGTGTACCTCTCCAGAAGGTTCGCCGTCGAGCAGGAGAAGACCGATTCGGTGAACATCATCGGTACGAAGACCATCTCCACCAACTGCATGGAGACCGAGAACATAGTCCGCGCCGCACTCGAGGCCCTGGGCCTGAAGGTGAACTGCGCGTACCCCGGATGCGGGCACACCTCCGACATAGAGCGCATCACCGCCGCGAAATACAATCTGATGCTCAACCCCGACAGGTTCACCAAACAGTTGTGCCAGCAGCTGGAGGATGACTTCGGCATACCGGCCATAAGGCACATCGTCAGGCCCGGACTCACCGGCATGAGGGGGTGGCTCGGGGAGATCGCGGAGAAGTTCGGCAGGCAGAGGGAGTTCGAAGCCTACATGAAGCTGATCGAATCCGAATACAGGGTCCGTGCCGAGACGATCCCCTCCGTTCTCAAAGGTAAGAGGGTGCACGTGATGTCCATCTCGAAGGACATCGACTGGCTGCTTGAAGGCGCGGAATCGGCGGGGATGGTATTGGAGGACATCGCGGTGGTGAACCGCGTGGACTACACCAACGACACCGATCTGGAGTCCAGATATCCCCAGGTCCGCGTGATAGAGACCAACGACCTCGGACCCGAGAAGGAGAGGGTCGCGGAGGCGAAACCAGACATAGTGTTCACATCGGCGAGACTGCCGGTCGGGATCCTGCAGGTACCGATACCGTTGGTGCAGGAGGACGACCCGTTCTTCGCCATAAAGTTCTTCACCGAGACCGCCAGGAAGCTCATGGCACCGGCCGAGGCCGGATGGAGGAGAGATGTCGTACGTCCTTGAGGAACCGGAAGGAATGCTCGGACTGATGCTCGCATTCGAGGGTCTGTCCGATTCGGTGACCATAGTCCACGGGCCCACCGGCTGCAAGCAGTATCCCGCGGACCTCAGCGAGAGGTCGTTCCGCGCCAGGAACGGCGAGTTCGTTGTGAGGGACCTGTTCAACTTCAGGCGCAGGTTCCTGTTCTACCAGCCCCGCATACCCTGCACGTACCTCGACGGGGACACCTTCGTCAGCGGTGCGGCGGAGAGGCTCAACGAACTGTACGACATCACGGTCAGCGACAGACCCGGCATCATAGGCATAATCAACAGCCCCGGCGCCTCCTTGATAGGCGAGGACCTCACGAGACTGAAATCCGACATCCCCACGGTGGGATTCGAATCCCCGGGATTCTCCCTGCCCTTCGGGGAGGGATTCCAGAACGGTGTCATCGGCATAATCGACGCCCTCGCCAAGGAACCCGGGGAGAAGAAGGGCGTGTTCGTCCTCGGGTCGGGCATATGGCAGTACCGCTGGCAAGATAACGAGGAGGAGATAAGGCGCATGCTCGCGCTCTGCGGCATAGACGACGTGACGTTCGTCTGCGCGGGCTGCTCCGCCGAGGACGTGTCCAAGATAACGGACTCAGAGCTGAACATCGTCCTTAACGACGAGTGCGGACTGAGGGTGGCCGAGCACTGCAGGGAGAGGTTCGGCACCGACTTCGTCACCGGGCTCCCGCTGGGATTCGACGCCGCCGAATCGTGGATTAAGGATGTCTGTTCCAAACTGGGGAAGGACCCGTCGAAGGCGCTGGAGGACGTCGCGTACTGGAGACATAAGGCCGCGGACAAGCTGCAGAAGCTCGATGCGGCTTTCATCAATGTGGCGGGGAAGACCTTCACCGCCGAGGGCGACAGGCAGACCGTGGAGCACGTGTCCCGTTTCCTCTACGATTACATAGGCATGATACCCGTGGCGATCTCCACGGGACGCGACGACTCCGCCATAGCGATCAGGGAGGAGTTCGGCGCTAAAGGCATCCCCGTGTCCGATTCGGTATGGGACACGCCCGCCGACGTCGCCCTCGCATCGGGCAATGTGATATCCTCCCTCAAGAGCAGGGGGCTCATCCGCGACGGGGTGGAGATCAGCGAACCCGCGAGGGCGCATGTCACCATCTCGCCGGAACCTGCCATAGGCACCATGGGCACTGTCATGCTCCTCCAAAAGACCGTCGACATCGCGTCCAGGATAATCAAGTGACGTCCGCGACCACAACCGTTAAATATGG
>JAFPVN010000238.1 GCA_017395275.1 Candidatus Methanomethylophilaceae archaeon
CTTCGGCGGGGAAGAATCCGCTGATGTCCGAGTCCATCTTCAGTTCTATGTATCCGGTGATGCGGTCGGTGGAACGGTAATCGGTGCCTTCGACCTTCACGTCCCTTCTGAAGGATGTCTCCGTCAGTAGGTGCGGGTCGAACGTGTTTATGGTGTAGTGCTTGAGATGGTCGCTCACATAGTCGATGAAGGACTGGAACTCATCTACAACGGCGGGGTCCTCGTCCGTGGAGGCCTTGATGGTACCTCCGTATCTGCCGTCGTGCACCGTGGGTACGGCTGACGAATCTTCGGGGATGATCACGAGACATGTCGCTAGAAGTACGGTGACCAGAAAGACTGCGGATGCACCTGTGACGGACGGACGCATGGGCGTCTAACAACCGTAGGGTCTATTTAATATTATTAGGGGAGCGACATCCAGCTAACGGAATTATAGTGATGATGCCGTATCATCGGCCATGAGCAGGGTTATCATAGTCAACGGCAGTCCGAGGAAGAACGGAGTGGATTCGGGGATAGCGGCGGTCATATCCGCCGAGTTCTCGGCCAAGGGCCATTCCGTCGAGACAGTGGACATCTGTTCCCTCACCATCGGAGGGTGCAGGGGATGCATGTCATGCAGGAAGACCGGGAGGTGCGTCCAGGATGACGACATGCAGTCCGTGATCGACAGGATGAGGGCCTCTGATATGATCGTTCTCATGTCCCCCATCTATTTCGCTGCGGAGACTGGGCAGACCAAGACCTTCATCGACAGGCTCACCTCCGCCTTCAGCGGGGACAGGCCGATGGGGAAGGCCAGGGTCTCGTCCGTCCTCCTCACCTGCGCCGACCCCAAGGGAGGGGAGAGGTACGGCGCCGCACTCGACAGGCTGCGCGACGTGATGGGATACCTCAAGGTGGACGACCACGACGGAGGGTGCATAATCGGCGGTCTAACCCCAGAGACCGTGAGGGATTCTCCGGCCGTCAGGGAGTACATCGACGGGCTGGCATCCAAGCTCTGAAATCGTCTTCGAGCTGTATGTGCCAGCGCACCCGTCGTTCGGTATACGGGGATGCCGTAAAAGTCTGGAAATAAAATTGAAGAGGGCCTTTCGGGCCCTCGGTTTCAGAAGAAGAGACTGATGATCTCGGAGCTCTCGGATGCGATTCCGGCACCGATGATTAATACGATGAATACCGCTCCGATGATGAACCAGAACAGGATACCGAAGATGCTCCACAGCAGCGCGCTCGTCGTTGCGTTCCCGTTATACTGGTCGCTGCTGCTGCTGTAGATGACGACCGCGAGGATCAGTCCTATCAGTCCCAGGATAAGTCCCAGCAGGAACGGTACCAGTTTCGGCGGGTCCTTCAGCGGCAGGCTGTTGGCAGGCCTTGCGTTGCCGGATGATCCATCTATCTTCTTTCCGCATTCAGGGCAGAACGTGGTATTGTCGGCCACTTCCTTTCCGCAATTTGGACAGTACATGGTTGTTTCACCTTGGTGTACGAATGGGCTTCATCCGTTTTTATCCTTTGTCCGTATTTCCGATCGGAATTTGAAAGTCGGTGGTGGGCCACCCGGACTTGGAACAGAATAGGCCAGATCCAAAATAAACGTCAATGGCACTCAAAAATGGGGCATTCAATTGGTTCAAATCCATTTTTGTCAATGACAAACGAATGGATAATTGTAAGTTATTGTGTCACACATCACCGATTTCACTATTGGTTCTTTATCACGGATCGTGTTCTATCACCGGGATGGGATCATGACTGGTCTGATCGCAATTGATGAATCAGGTTATCTATGTTCTTCGGGAACCAGATATTTCACCATGGTGGCGATTATCATGTTCCGTACCCGTCATCTGAAGAAAGCTGCCGATGTGATTCCTAACAAGGGCTATGAGGTCAAATGGAACCATCAAGACTACTGACTGTAATCTCAGAGTCCTCTGTTGCGATCTGACTTTGTTCAGATAGCCATCAGAGCGTGCAGAAGTGGCAGTTCATCCTACTGCACGCGGGGTTGTCGATCTTCCACTTGAGCGCCCACATCTTGAGGTCGTGCACAACGGTCATGAGTTCCCTGCTCATCTCGGTGAGGCGGTACTCGCTCTTTACCGGCATGCAAGTGGTGTCCACCCTCTTCTCGATGAGTCCTTCCTCCTCCAGCTCCCTGAGGCGCTCGGCGAGGACCTTGGGGGTGATCTCCTTCATCGAACTCTTTATCGCCGAGAACCTCTGCCATTCCTCTCCCTTGGAGAGCTGATGGAGGATGAGGATCGCCCACTTCTTCGAGAGATACTCCATCGTCCTGTATACTGTGCACGTGTGATCCATGGTTTCCTCCTAGAAACTGTCGGTATATATAAGTTAGTATCTATTTGATAGTCAATATCAATTCGATATCAGGAGTTAGACAAAGATGCTTTGCAGACAGTGTGAAGAGGCCTGCGCCCCCGCAGGATGCACCAAGATCGGAATGTGCGGAAAGACCGAGGAGCTTTCGACCGCAATGGATACCCTCATAGGAACCCTGATAGAACTTGCCGCTTCGGGAAGGACCGGTTCGGAGGCTGACGAGATCATCGTGGATGGTCTCTTCATGACCCTCAGTAACACGAACTTCGACGAATCCAGAATCGTTTCCCTGACCGAGGCAGCCCGCCACCTCATCGGGGCACCGGTCGATATCTGCGTCCCCGACATCCTCTCCCTCGATGCCGACGAGGACCTCAGATCCCTCAAGGAGCTCCTTCTCTTGGGACTCAAGGGAATGGCTGCTTACTTCCATCACGCCAGGGTCCTCGGATACGGTGATGAGACCGTCACCGCATTCATCAGGAAGGCCCTGACCTCTTTGGCGAAGTCCCTTTCGGCCGACGAACTCGTAGCCCTCAACATGGAATGCGGGACCGTCGGAGCGACAGTCCTGGCACTTCTGGATAAGGCTAACACCGAGACCTATGGCACGCCCGAGATTACCAAGGTCCGCACCGGCGTAGGAAGGAATCCCGGAATCCTCATCACCGGCCACGACCTCAAGGATCTGGAACAGCTTCTCGAACAGACCCAGGGCACCGGTGTGGACGTCTACACCCACGGCGAGATGCTCACCGCATCCTCCTATCCGGCCTTCAAGAAGTACAAGAACCTCGTCGGCAACTACGGCGGAGCATGGTATGCGCAGAAGGAGGAATTCGCAAGATTCAACGGACCTATCGTGGCCACCACCAACTGCGTCCTGATTCCAAAGGAAACCTATGCGGACAGACTCTACACCACCGGTACCGCCGGCATCCCCGGGGCATTCAACATACCCTGTGTGGACGGGAAGAAGGATTTCAGCAGGGTCATCGAACAGGCCAAGAAGTGTGCGCCCCCCGAACAGATCGATGACAGGGAGCTCACCATCGGATTCGGACATTCGCAGGTGCTGTCTCTCGCTGACGCCATCGTGGGTGCGGTCAAGTCGGGAGCCATAAGCAGGTTCGTGGTCATGGCGGGATGCGACGGACACTTCGGGAAGAGGACATACTACACCGAGTTCGCCGAGTCGCTGCCCAAGGATGCCGTGATCCTTACCGCCGGCTGCGCCAAGTACAGGCTTAACAGGCTCGACCTTGGCGACATCGGCGGGATCCCCCGTCTGATCGACGCCGGACAGTGCAATGACTGTTACTCCCTGGTCGTCATCGCGCTCAAACTTGCCGAGGTCTTCGGGACCGATGTGAACGGTCTGCCCCTGTCCTTCAACATCTCTTGGTACGAGCAGAAGGCCGTCCTCGTCCTGCTTACCCTGCTCAGCCTCGGCGTGAAAGACATCATGCTCGGCCCCAGGCTGCCCAAGTTCATCAGCCCGGGAATCCTGGATGTCCTCGTGAAGAACTTCGGCATCAAGGGCAACTCGACCGTCAAGGAGGACATGGTCATCCTGAATATCGCGGAACAGTGAACACAACAGCGGGGGATCGCCTCTATCCCCCGTTAACACCTTTACACAGTTGGAAAAAACCCACAGAAGACGATAACATGGAGAATCCTTTCAGACCCTCGGAGAAGTACACGATGCCGGTAATCCTCATCACCGTCGTATTCTCCTTCATCGGAATTGCAGTGCTCGGACTCATCGACCAGAGCGTGAACATCGACGGCTGCCGCAGCCAGTTCATCGTGGCTTCCTTCGGTTCCACCGCGGTCCTCATCTACGCGGCGCCCAAGGCCCCCTTCTCGAAGCCCAAGAACGTGTTCTTCAGCCACATATTCTCCGCCATATTCTCCGTCACCGTCGCCGCCCTCTTCGACATGGCCGGGGTGCTGCAGGACCTCAACTGGATCTGCTGTGGAATCTGCGTGTCGGGCTCCATCCTCATCATGATGGCCACCGGCACCATCCATCCCCCCGCGGGAGCCACCGCACTCACATGCGCAATCAGCATGATCACCGACTATCAGTTCATAGTATTCCCTCTGGTGCTTGGTCTTCTCGCCATGATGGCCGTCGCGTACGGCGCGAACTGGTGCAGGGACAGGTACGTCCCCGCTAAAAGATGAGGACGGGGGATGCCCCCGCCCCCGGGAAAATCAGGTTCTTTAACACTTTTTCTCCAATTTTCATTGTTTGGAAGAATGGGAACAGGGGGAACACGGTCGAAAAACGCCTTTGGTTCAAATCCAAAGACGACCTACCAAAAAGGTCATTGATTTTTAGCCAGACATGTAGGGAGTGGGCCCCCCGAACTTGGATTAAGAAAGGTCAGATCCGAAAAATAAAAGTCAATGACCCTCTGAAATAAGTCATATAAAATGGTTCAAACCCATTTAAGTCAATGATTACGAGTATTGAAATAGATGTGTTACATATGGAAACATGGAGGTTTTTGGAATGATTTCCGACGAATCAAAATTGAGTAGTGCTGTAGCATCCTTGTCCATGGAAGGGCTGACAGCAACGGAAGAGGAAATTCAATTAGCAAAGAAATGCCTCCGCCATGAGATCACTTATGATGATGCAGTGAAGTACCTGGTCGACAAATATTCTGCGAGTTCATGCTGATGCAACAAAATCAATATGATTACGAAGAAGATGGTACATACTGCTATCCTGGCACGGATGTGTTGAAAAACAAGTTGAACATCCATGACAAGGAGATATTGTCCGATGCCGAGCGTTCCATATCGCTGGTCAGGATGATAGAATTAGAAGAACATCCGATAAGGGGAAATTACGATCTAGGTCATCTCAAGAGAATTCATAAAGCTCTGTTCGGTGACATTTTTGAATGGGCAGGACAGTTGCGCACGGTTGATATCTCGAAAGGAACGATGTTCTGTAAGTGCGAGTACATCGAAAGCAATGCTAACAAACTATTCAGGGAACTAAAGGATGAGAACAATCTCATCGGTTTGAAGATGGAGGATATGGCATCTAGATTGGCATACTACCTTTGTGAGATCAATGCGATACATCCGTTCAGAGAAGGAAATGGGCGCACCCAGAGGTTGTTTGTAAAGCAATTGGCTTTCGATGCAGGTTATTACCTTGATTTCACCGGAATATCTGATGAGGAAATGATTAACGCCAGCGTCCGTGGATTCGTGCTGGATTATTCATACATGGAATCTCTAATCAAACGTGGCATTTCAAAAGTGTAATGGTTGATATGTGATTGACTTATTGGCGGTGATGATGTATAATTACTGATAAGGGTAAGCACTTAGCTTGCTCATGAAAATCGGAATTTGAAGAGGTGACGAAGATGGATGCCAACATTCTTTCGGCAAAAAACAGAGGGGAATTCAGAGAATGGCTTACAGAGAATGCCACATCTTCATCTGAATGCTGGGTGAATGTAAAACGCGGCAAACCCGTTTATGGTGATGTGTTCTATTACCTCGATGCTGTAGAGGAAGCTCTTTGCTTTGGCTGGATTGACAGTACGCATAAAGAGATCAATGGAGTCAGGATGCAGCGGTTTACGCCGAGAAAGAAAAACAGCCCATGGACGGAACTGAACAAGGAACGTGTCCGCAGGCTGGAGAAGCTGAACTTGATGACGGATGCAGGTAGAGCTGTACTGCCTCCGATGGGGCCTCGCAGCTTCAAAGTCGATCCGGATATTAAAGCTGCGATGAAGGCTGCGAGGTGCTGGTCAACGTTCAAATTATTTCCACCGCTGTATCAGAGAATACGGGCATATAATGTTGCTTTCTACAAGAAGCGGAACCCAGAAATGTACGAGCAGACGCTGTTACATCTGATTTCCGAAACGAAGCAGGGACGGATGTTCGGAGAGTGGAACGACTATGGGAGGCTTTTGAATTATTAAATTCTTATTCAAATGGGCGATTATACAGATCAAAATGTTAAACGGATTTGAACCGCATAAGAGCCAGCAATCAGAAATCGAAGGTTAATGGTGGGCCCCCCCGGATTTGAACCGGAGTCTATGCCTCCCGAAGGCACAAGTATACCAAACTAACCCAAGGGCCCGTTGAGGCCCCCTATCCGCTCCATTAATAAAAGTGTTTGCTTCCGAAGGCCAGAGGCCGCAGCCCGTCCGTCGGAGGCAACGTCGATGGTGCTGGCGGGCCGATCGTTCCGCGGAATCCGACTACACCAAAATATAGTCCGATATCGGTAACGGACATCATCCGGAGGTATGCGGATTGAGGTTCAACGTGCTCATCGTCATCGCTGTCGTCGCCGTTATCGGCGCAGCGTCGGCTCAGATGCTGTTCGCCGGAGACAAGCTGGAATGGCCGGACGACGATGCGGCCTACACCGAGAAGCAGCTTCCGACCTATATGTTCACCCCGGAGGATAAGGACAGGTCCTCCATCACCGTCCGTTACTACGGCAACGAGCCCAGCGTACCCTACGTCAGCATCGCCGACTACTACATGAAGCTTCAGGGATACGGCATCTCCGTGAGGCATCTCGGGGACGGGCTGTTCGAACTGTCCAACGGCAGGGACGGCGGAGGGAAGGCGAGGCTGGACACCGTGAGGGGCACCCTCATGTCCGATGATTACGGTGCGTTCGCCATTGTAAGAGACCAGTACGACAGCGGTGCCGGACTCGACAACAGCCTGATCAGGACCGTCTCGGAAAAGGACCTCAACACTCCCGGGAAGGTCACCGTGGACCTCGGGAGGTACGGCATCGGCATGCATACCGACCGTGCCTCCGGAACGGTATGGCTTCCGCTGCCCACCGTCGCGGACCTGTTCATCAGCCCCAACAACTACTATGCGTCCTACGTCGGGGGCGCCGTCTATTTCATCGACAGCGATACGATGTCCGATTACAGCCTCTATCTGAAGGACAAGCAGTACAGGGCATACATCGACGCATTCATGGGGGAGGACAGGACGAGGCCCGCCGATCTCATAGAGTACTCCTACGGGGAGCTGTGCATGCTGTTCGACAGTTTCTACGGCAAGCCAGGGCTGGGAGCGATGTCCGAACTGCTGGCCGAGAAAGGTCTCGACGGGGCGCTGGCATCGTACAGCGACGCCTCCCGCACGATAAGATCATACCTCAGGTCGGCCGATTACGGGGAGTACTGCGCCGGGCTCTGGAAGCTCTCCGCACTGATCTACGACGGGGGACATACGCAGACGTCTCTCGGGCCCGCCTCCTTCGTCAACTACCTCATCCTGTACACCTACGATTACGACCTGCCGGACAGGATCCAGGACCTTGCGGACGCCATCCCCGTACCTGAATTGCCGGACATGGGCGCTGTCAGGGATGCCCTGACGGAACTCAGGCAGCAGACCTGGGATTTCCAGCATCTGTCGGGAGGTGTCAGGTACTATGAGCAGGGCGATACCGCCGTGTTCTCCTTCGACAAGTTCGACTACGATGACGCTGGTTGGGTCCGCTATCTCGGATCGGGAGGCGACCTCCCTGGCGATTGCATCGGCCAGATGTACGTTGCGCTGGGCATGGCATCGGGCAATCCGGACATCAGGAACTTCGTTATTGATCTCACCACCAACACCGGCGGCAGGGTCTCAGACGTGGTGTTCATGAACGCGCTCATGAGTGCTAATGA
>JAFPVN010000239.1 GCA_017395275.1 Candidatus Methanomethylophilaceae archaeon
CGAAGGTGTAACTGTGGGTCGCATCCACCCAGGACAGGTCCAGGAGGATGCACAGAAGCGTGGCTGCCGCCAATACGGCGATGCCGATCAAAATCTTCGGAATCCTCTCCATTCTGGGACCTGCCTTTTCGGATGGGGAAAAAGGTTGGAAGGGGTTTATAGGGTTTTGTCCGGAAAGACGGATCAGTGCTTCCTGAGGAACAGCAGTCCCGCGATCAGGACGACGGCGGCGACGCCTACGCCTATGCCGATGTACAGCGCGGTGTTCTTCTTGGGCTCGTCGACCGTGGGAACATCGCCCTCGAAGGTGTCGGGGTACATGGCGCATGCCATAGTCCAGACGCCGTTCATGCTCTCGATGCTGTAGTTGTTCCACAGGGGGTTGAGCGGGACGACCCTGTTGTTGAACGCGTCCTCCCCGATGGCCGTCTTGAGGCTGTCGAGGTTCGCCTGACTGCTCTTGATGGAGTCGTCGATGAAGATTATCGCGTTCGGGTGGCCCTCGACCAGCGTCGTCAGGTTGGCCTCGTAGGTGGGCTTCGCCTTCGTATCGTCGGTGGTGATCGATTTCCCTCCGGCGGCGGAGATCATGGAGTTGGCCAAGGAGTTGATGTTCCCGACCTTGAACGCGCTTCCGGAGTATGTGACGTAGAACGCCTCCCTGAGGGTCTTGTCCTTCACTCCGTCCGTAATGACCTCGGACACATGCTTCATCTGGGCGACCTTGTCGGATTCGGAGCCGTCGATTATCTTGGAGATTGTGCTCACGAAATCAGCGATCATGCCGTACTCAGTGATGTCGTTCCAGGCGAGCACCTTCTTGAATCCGTTGGTGGTGAGATAGTCGATGATGGGGTTGATGTAGGAGTTTCCGCCGGTGATGAACACAGGGTCCTTCTCCTTGTCGAACTTGCCGTTGTCCGCAGCGTAGACGATATCCGTCTGCAGCTGTGCCTTTCCGGAGCTGTAGATGTTCCCTCCGGCGGCGATCTTCCCCTCGTTCACGTACGTCCTGAGGATGTCGAAGACCGTGTTGGAGTCCTTGAACGAATATGAGTCGGCGACGACGATCTTGTCGATGGCGCCGAGCTGGATGGCCGTGGCCGTTATTCCCTTTCCGACGGTGACGATGTGGGATGGCTCGTCCTCGAAGGTGAACTCCTTGCCGAGACCGTCGGTAATCGTGATGGATGCGGATGCATCCGAATGGTCCGTGAGTGCTGCGGGAAGCACCGATACGATCATGACCGCCATGACCGCCAGCGCTATCACCTTTGCACAACCGTTGGTTTTCATTGTATCGGTTGCATATCGGATGTTTAGTATTAATATTCTGTTATTCGTAACACGCAATAATAACAATCAGAAATATGTAAAACGATGAAATGCTGGCGGACAATCCGTCCGTTATGGTGCGATAGATGTGTGAGAAGCGGGAAGGGGTTTGAGGGTGCCTGAGCACCCGTGTTCATTCTTTCTTGGCTGCCTCTGCGGCTTCCTTCTCGGCCTTCTTCCTGGCCTCCTCCTCGGCGGCATCGGCCTTGTTCTTCTCCCTCTGGGCCTCGTGGGCTGCGATGTTCTCCTCGATCAGCTTGTTGAGCTCATCGATCCTCGCAAGGTCCGCATCGATCCTGTCGACGATCTCCTTGGACTTGCCGGCGAAGTCCGCATCGGGGTCCTTGACGTTCTGGTAGTACAGTTCGCCTATCTCCTTGTATCCCTTCTCGATGTCGTTCTTCTTCGAGTTGATCTCGGATTTATACTTCTGAGTCTCGTATTCCTGGTCCGCCCTGTCTGAAGTGTTCTTGGCGGCCGTCTTCAAATCGGATAGGAATCCCATTGTTTCACCTGATGTCCGGATGGGCGTTATGAATAAAGGAATTTTCCAACCTTTTTTATCTACCAACCACGTTCATGGTAACATGGCAGACATCAACCCAGATTGTCCGTGTAAGAACGATAAGTGCCCCAGGCACGGGAACTGCCGCGAGTGCGTAGCGTTCCACGTGGACAAGAAGAACAAACCGCCGTTCTGTCTCCGCGGAATCCAATGGACAGAGTATCCGTGACGTCCCACGGCAAACCATTTCCCCTTTCCTTTTGATCCGAACGGGCAATCGTCGATTCTTTAACC
>JAFPVN010000240.1 GCA_017395275.1 Candidatus Methanomethylophilaceae archaeon
CTGGAGTCCAAGGGGGTCATCAACGGTTACAGGGCCAGCATCGACTACGCAAGGCTGGGGTTCGACTACATGGGCATCGTCAGCGTCTCCGCCGATGCGGATGCGATCAAGGAGATCGCCGGCATCCCCCAGGTGGTGTCGGTGTTCGAAGTCACCGGCGACAGCGATTGCATGGCATGGATCGCATGCGAGGACAGGGAGGAGTTCTCGGCCGTCGTTAAGCGGATCGCCTCCCTGGACGGCGTCCGCAGGACCAGCACGTCCGTCATCATGGGGGTCGAGAAGGACCCGTTCGAGTTCGTGCCCCCGATCCTCGGCGAGCGATCCCGCCTATCACAGTTATCTAAAAAGGAAAGGGCCATGAGGCCCTGTGTTTCCCCCGCATCGGAGATGCGGGTAAATGCGGATCGAGGGGGTCGCCCCCTCAGATCCTCTTGGTCCTGATGACGTAGCCCGAGGCTATGAGGACCGCCGCCGCCATGGCGGAGATCACCATCAGCGTCAGGCTGCCGTAACCGAGCACGATCATCGGGAGCTCCTCCACCTGGAGGGTGTAGATCGAGTGGTGCCCCGTGATGATGGTTACCGTCTTGCTGTCGGCGGAGTAGCGGCTTTCCACCTCTTCCAGGTGCCCGTCCCTGTCAACGTAGAACGCCTTGACCACGGACCTCTCGTCGAGCTCCTCGTCGAAGGGTATGGTGATGGACAGGGTCCCGCCTCCTAGATCGGTGACGTACCTGCCGTCGACGGTGGTGGACACGTAGACGTAATGGCCGTCCCCGATGGCCATCTGCTGGACATGGTTGATGGTGGACGGGTCATCGACCCTCATCTCGAAGCTGACGTCCTTCTTCAGGGAGGCCAGCGTATCCAGGGCGTCGTTGTCGTAGACCACGGCCCCCTCGTCCGACCTGATGACGAAGTTCGCGTCCTTGTCCGCTATCTCGGCCATCGAATCTGAGCTGATGGTGGCATCCACCACGCTGCCCGTATGGAGCCCTATGCGCCACTGGACCGGTCCGGATATGCCGAGCAGGTCCACTGTGGCCTGGGACTGCTCCAGCGCCATCTTGACCTCCTCGCCGCCGACGAACCATCCCTGCACTCCGGAGATCAGCGCCTCGGACACGGCGTAGCCGACTCCGTCATCGGACGTCACAGTGGTCGTTATGTCGGGTCCGAAGGGCCTCTCGGTCTCGATGGTGGCCACCAGCGACCAGGTGCCCTCGGCGCTCCTGATCTTGGATACCTCGGTCATGGTCGACTCCCCGTCCTTGCTGACGGTCACGGAGGAGCTCTCGACGTACTTGCCGTCAGGGTATGTCGTCACCGCATCGACGGTCACCGTCTCGGTGCCGTCGGGGTCGACCGTGGTCTCGATTAACTCCCTGGTGATGGAACCGTCGGGGTTGACGATGACGATGGTCGGGTCTACCGGGGGACCAGGCTCCGGGGAGATCACGAAGGATACGGTCTCCGCAGCGAAGGTGTAGTTGTCCGTGCCTCCGATGACCGCCCTGACGTACCACCTGCCGACCTCCTCGGGCACCTCGGGCACGAAGCCTTCCAATTCCGAGCTGGAGTATGTGAACTCGACCGTGTCCGCGCCGAAGAGCGCGGTCACGACCGGCTTGTTGGGTTCGCTGCCCACGGTCCATCCGCGGATCTTCAGATCCGTGATCTCGTTTATGCCCCTGTTGATCTTCATCGAGATGGTGTAGCACGGGACCATGTTGCCATCGACCTCGAACATGTAGTCCAGGTTCGTCAGGATCACCATGACGTCGTAGTAATCCGAATCGATGGGGA
>JAFPVN010000241.1 GCA_017395275.1 Candidatus Methanomethylophilaceae archaeon
GGAGTACATCAACTCCAAGGGCTTCAAGAAGCTCCTCCCCGAGACCGGGCAGGACGTCAAGGTCATGGGATCCAGGGTCGACAACAAGCTGACCATGACCGTCGCATGCGCGATGGTCGACAGGTACATCCCCGACAAGAAGCACTATGCGGCCGCCATCGAGGAGATGTACAAGCTCGTCGAGAAGAACGCCCTGAACATCATCGACAAGTCCGGGGAGGACATCGAGTTCAAGCTGGACATCAACACCGGTGACAACTACAAGAACAACGTCTACTACCTGACCGTCACCGGACTCTCCCAGGAGATGGGGGACGACGGATCCGTCGGAAGGGGTAACAGGTGCAACGGTCTGATCACCCCCTACAGGCCCATGTCCATGGAGGCCACGTCGGGAAAGAACCCCATCACCCACATCGGAAAGCTCTACAACGTCATGTCCAAGCTCATCGCCGACGACATCGCCAAGAAGGTCTCCCCCGAGGTCGAGGTCAAGGTCAGGATCCTCTCGCAGATCGGGAAGCCCGTCTCCCAGCCGCTCAACTGCAGCGTGCAGCTGGTCAGCCTCGAGGAGAACAAGAACAAGATCAGCAGGTGGAAGGCCGAGGCCCAGCAGATCGCCTACGACTGGCTCGACGACGTCGACAAGGTCACAGAGATGATCATCAACGGGAAGGTCAGGACCTTCTGAGGCGGTATCGTGAAGATACTCGAAGCACCGCAGTACGGACCTATGTTCCGCTTCACGGACGCCAGCGTCTACTGGGCGCTGCACGACCTCTCCGACGGCAGGAGGATGGGACGCAAGAGGCTCTCCGAACTGGTCGGCGTCGGCGAGGGAAGCATGAGGCGCATCCTCAACACCCTCAAGGAACGCGACATGATCACGATCAAGCAGACCGGCATAACCATCACCAAGGCCGGCCAGGACTATCTGGACAAGATCCCCCTCAGGGTCATCGAGCTCAACCCTCACTCCCTGGTCCTCGGGGACTACACCCAGGCCGTGGTCGTCAAGGGAGGTGCCGAGAAGATCGGCAACGGGCTCCAGCAGAGGGACGCGGGCATACGCGCCGGGTCCCGCGGATGCACCACTCTGATCGTGAAGGACGGGAAGGTCCTGCTCCCGCCGGACTGGTCCATCGACGACAACAACCCGGAGGTGGCCGCCGACATCCGTGCCATAGAGGCGGTTTCCGACGGCGATGCGATAATCATCGGAGGCGCCGACGACCCGTTCGTCGCCATCAACGCATCCCTCACCGCGGCGTTCGAAATCATATGAACCATCTCTTCAACATCTCCGTATACCACGCAGAGGGCGACAAAGCCAAGGCCAGTGCCATCTGCGACGGAAGGTATGCTGACGGGTTGGAGACACTCACCGGCTACGAGCCGGTGGACCCTTCCTTCAGGGAGTGCTCCGGTTCGGTGCATCTCCCCTACGCGGTGGACTGGTACGGTCCCCTCACCGGCAGGCGTCCAGCCGATCCGTCGATGGATCCGGAGCTCCTGCGCTACCGCCATTACGGCAGGGACAGGGAGGAGATAGTCGCCGCCGTGCGCAGGGCGATCGAGA
>JAFPVN010000242.1 GCA_017395275.1 Candidatus Methanomethylophilaceae archaeon
AGGAATTGGCAACCTCCATCAGTTCCCCTCTGATCACGAAGGAACGCAGTATCGCGGTCACGGAATTGACGTGCATGTGCACCAGATTGGCGATCTGCCCCCTGGTATAGCCCTGAATGGCGAGATTCCTGATCTTCCGGTTGCGTTTCGCCGTATCGGATCTGCGGGTCACGGGGAGACCTCCGTCACCTGGTAAACTACGATGATTTTCACCCTACAATCCCTGCATTGGTCTTTATGGAGGGATTCTTTGGAGGTGTCCAGACATCCGAATAACGACGGTTTCCGCCCTCCAATTTCCGATATGGTCCCGTAGATGTTCTCCGAATCCTCGACCGACCACGTGTAGCCGTGCATCCTCACGATGTCCACGGTCCCCAATTCGCGGTAGATGTGCCTGAGCAGCCTGTCCGCGTCCGGGGCGTAGAAGCTGTCGATGGCCCCGGGATCGTTGGTCTCGAAAATGAAATTCCCTTCACCCGAGGGCATGGTCTGAACGGGGTTCTCGTAACCGCCGATCATCAGATAGCGTTCGTAATCTGTTTCCTCAAAACGGCCAGTAGACCGTTTCCTTTCCAAGGGCCTTCCCGCGGCCCCTGAGACATTTTCGTCTTGTTCCTGTCCCGATGTAGTCATGCTACACTTCCTGGGCAATCCGCAACCCTTGGAATTGCACGGCAGGTCGGATGGATGAACAGCATCGAGGAGCCCGACATGATCGACAGCGTCGAGACATCCTACGAGAAGTCCGGCGACACCTACGACATAACCGTAAGGGTGCTCGACAAGGACGGATACGGCGTCGAGGGCGCGGACGTCATCCTCACCGGATACGGAGCATACACCATCGCATCCACCAACACCACCGTCCAGGACACCGGACTCGTCCTCGCCGGCAACGTATACGTCGACGGCGTCTACTACAAGGATCCCACCCCCCTCTCCAGGGCGAGCATGGAGGCGAGCGGATACAACCCCGACAACTACCCCGCGGTCACCGTGACCCAGGAGGATGCCGGAGAGAAGACCACACCCCACGGCGTCACCGACAGCGAGGGATACGCGACGATCACCGTCCACTTCGACAGCCTCAAGACCTACGGAACGCTGAACGTCGAGGTCACCAAGGCCGGATACACCGGGAACAGCGTCTCCATGAAGGTATTCGCATGAGAATGAACAGGAAGGCCGTCACCGACCTTCCGATCAAACTCCTTATCATTTCTGTAATCCTGTCCGTCTCACTTCCCATAATCGCCGACTCCCTCGATACGGGGATCAGCGGCATGGACCGCAGTCAGATGGATTCCGAATCCCAGAGGATCGCCGGAGCGGCGGCATCCTCCTACTATTCAACGGAAGGTGACGGCAAGTACCTTGAGATAAGCATCCCCGAGGGATGCTACCTCGTTCTCGGAGGCGATGGGGCGGACTCCTACGGCATACACATGTACAGGGGATCCGAGGAGATCTCCACCTACTGGATGGAGAAGCCCATGATCCCGTTCGTAGGGACCACCGTATTGGAGGGCAGCGGGATGATCCGCATATCCGCGGACACCTCGGGGATAAGGGTGGGGACCGTATGATGGAATTCACCCTCGCCAGGGTCTCCGCCTGCCTGTGCGGGATACTGGTGATCGCCGTCCTCTTCAATCCGGTGGTGGACTCCTACGACGACCGCGCCGAGGACCTGACGGAGGAGAACTGCGTCTCCCTCGGGGAGATGCTGGATTCGTTCATGGGGAGTCAGACGGACGAGTGCGTCCTGTCGCTGAACATACTGCTCCCGGATCCCGGGACGAGGATATCCTTCAGCGGGTGCACGATGACCATGGAGAACGAGAGGGGCAGTTGGGATTACGAGCTGAGGCATCCCGTGGAGGCCGATTCGGATCGTTACGGATACGACAGCTATATCGTACTGAAGAAGGAGTCTGGTACTTTGATCATCCATGAGGCATGAGCCGACCCCTCCGTCGCATTACATATCAACTAAATCATCAGTTTTATCTGTTCAGAAATACTGAACGCATCCATGGAAGAGACCCTCAGGATCACGGATGACTGCATAGGCTGCGGACAGTGCGTGAAGGTATGCATACGCGGACACCTCGCCGTCGGCGAGGACAAGAAGGTGCACGAGATCGAATCGCCCTACTACTGCTTCAGATGCGGACACTGCGCATCCGTGTGCCCGAAGGGTGCGATATCCCTGCTCTCGGCGGACGAGAGGATAGACCCCGTCGACGGCATGCCCGTGTCGGCGGAATCCCTTGCGCAGCTGTACCGCCAGAGGCGCAGCCAGCGCTGGTTCGACAGGAAGTGCACCAAGGACGAGCTGGAGAGGCTGCTGGCGACGGTGCGCTACGCCCCCACCGCAGAGAACTCGCAGGCCGTCGAATACGCGGTCATCGACGAGAAGTATCCCGAATTCATGAGGCTGCTGGCGGACATACTCCGCACCCACACTGACGAGCATGCACGCCTGAAACAGTTCGTCGACTACGTGGATTCCGGCATGGAGGGGAAGAACAACCCGTTCACCTGGGAAGGCAGGCAGATAGTCATAGCGTTCGCGCGCTTCCCCATCGACGCGATCATTCCGATGGAACAGCTGGACCTCATGGCGTACTCCATGGGATTGGGAGGATTCCATTCCAGATGGATGCTTCTGGCCGCGGAGCACGATCAGAAGAAATTCATGTCCTTCTTCCCCGAGATAAGCAAGGACCTGAACGCCTACGCCGTGTACATAATCGGCCATCCGAGGGTGAAGTACAGGCGCACCGTCGCAAGGGACGAGCGCAGGATCCTCTGGAAGTGAATCAGGCGAACATCTCGGAGATCTTCCTGAGGGTCTCCGCGAACTTCGCTATCTCCTTCTCGTTGTTATAGAGATAGAACGACGCTCTGGCACTTCCGTCTATCTTCCTCGACACGAAGTACGGATGCGCGCAGTGCATGCCCGATCTGATCAGGATGTGGGCCATGTTGTCCACCATCATGGCGATGTCGTGGGAGTTGAGTCCGGCAATGTTGAACGAGAACACGCCTCCCCTCAGCTTCGGATCCTCCGGGCCGACTATCGACAGACCCCTGATGTCCTCAGTGGCCTTCTGGACCGCCTTCTGGAGCCTGAACTCGTGCTCGCGGATGTTGTCCATGCCGACCCTCTGCAGATACTCCAGCGCGGGCTTGACGCCTACGATCCCCGAATAATTGGATAATCCGGCCTCGAACCTCTCCGGCGGCGGGGACAGCTTGATGGAATCGTACGTCGTCAACCCGACTATGCCTCCACCTCCCATCAGCGGCCTGAGCTTCTTCAGGAGGTCCATCTTCCCGTAGAACAGCCCTACGCCTGACGGGGCGAGCATCTTGTGCAGCGACAGGCTGTAGAAGTCGACGTCCAGGTCCTTCAGGTCGACCTTCATATGGGGCGCCGCCTGGGCTCCGTCGGCGAGGACGGGTATCCCGAGGTCGTGGGAGATCTCCACGATCTCCTTCAGAGGCACGGCGCAGCCGGTCACGTTGCTGACATGACCGACGGAGACCAGCTTCACGTCCTTGGATATGGTGCGCTTGAACTCCTCGATGTCGAAGACGCCTTCCCTTGAGGTCCTGCAGTACCTCCTCCTTATGCCGACCTGTTCCTGCATCTCGATCCACTGGACGTGGTTCGAGTTGTGCTCCACGTCGGTCGTCAGGACGGTGTCGCCCTTCTTCAGACCGAAGCCGCGGGCGACTATGTTCATGCCCTCTGTGCAGTTCTTGGTGAATGCGAAGCAATCCGGATCGTCGCCTCCGAAGAACTCGGCGGCCTTCTCCCTGGATTCGTCGACGGCCATCGACACCTTCGTGGCCATGGAATGCACGCTCCTGCCTCCGCAGGCGGGGAACTCGTTGTAGTATCTGAGCATCGCCTCGATCACGCAGTCAGGCTTGAGAGTCTGACAAGCATTGTCGAAATAGATGCCGTCGGAGTTCCTGATCGGCGGGAAATCCTTGCGGAGCGATTCCGTGTCCATACTCCCCCAATCGTGCGCGCATCCATAAATGTTATGGCATCGAAGGGAACGGGCACATATGGATATTTCAACATGCTGGCACATCTCGGATGACCTGAAGGGGCACCGACCTGGCCTGACAAACGGTTTTATCATTGCTTGCCTATACCACGCGCATGAGCGACCTCAGAGTCAGGATCGGGAACATCGAGCTGGACAGACCGGGCATGGTTGCATCGGGCATCATGGACGAGACCGGGGACACCATGGTCAGGATGCTCGGGTGCGGAGCCGGAGCGGTGGTATCGAAATCCGTCGGGACCAACCCCAACCCCGGACACAGGAACCCCAACTTCACGGAGGTCGCATCCGGATGCATCAACGCCATGGGGCTCCCGAACCCGGGCATAGAGGCCTTCCGCGAGGAGATGGAGAAGGCCGTCAAGGCGGGCAAGATCATAGGTTCCGTCTACGGGGCATCCCCGCAGGAGTTTGCCTCGCTCGCGGGGAGGATGGAGGACTACGGCGCGTGCGCCGTCGAACTCAACCTGTCATGTCCCCACGCCAAGGGATACGGGATGGAGGTCGGTACGGATCCGGTCATGGTGAAGAGCATAGTATCCGCCGTGAAGGATGCGGTGAAGGTGCCCGTGTGGGTGAAGGTCACCCCCAACACGCACATACTCGCCGATATCGGGAAGGCGGTGGAGGACGCCGGAGGGGATGCGATAGTCGCCATCAACACGCTGAAGGCGATGGTCATCGTCCCCGAGTTCGGTAAACCGCTGATGAGCAACAAGGTCTGCGGCCTCTCCGGGAAATGCATCAAGCCCATAGGCGTCAGAGCAGTATGGGACCTTCATTCCGCTGTTTCTATCCCCATCGTCGGGGTCGGCGGGATATACGATCACAGGGACGCCCTCGAGTACATAATGGCAGGGGCATGCGCCTTCCAGCTGGGATCCGCGGTCCTCGACAACGGACCGGGGGTCTTCGATTCCATCAACAGGGGACTGGAGGCGTTCATGGACGAGTACGGTTACTCATCCATCAAGGACATGGAGGGGATCGCCCATGAGTGAAGCGGTCGTGAAGATAAAATCGGTCGAACAGACCAACAAGTACAGCAAGACGATCACTTTCGATTGGGACGTCCCCGCGAAGCCGGGACAGTTCATCATGGTATGGGCGCCCGACATGGACGAGATCCCGTTATCACTATCATCAGTGGACGAGGAGAAGAGCATCACCTTCAAGGTCATCGGCAAGGACACGGAATGCCTCGCCAGCAAGAAGGAGGGCGACAGGCTGAGGGTCAGGGGGCCCTACGGGAACGGTTACGACCTCTCCGCCGAGAGGATACTCGTGGTCGGAGGGGGCATAGGCATAGCGCCGATCACCCCCGTGCTGAAGGAGAAGAAGGTGGACGCGATCTTCGCCGCGCGCGATGCGGACGAGGTGGAGTACGCCGGACCTCTGGGCATCAAGTACTGCAGGAACTCCTGGATCTGCACCGACGACGGGAGCCTGGGAGAGCACTGCAACGCCGTACAGATGGTGCAGAAGGTCATGGAGGACCACGAGTACGACATGATCATCGCCTGCGGACCGGAGGTCATGCTACTTCCTGCTGAAGTACTGCAACGAGGCGGACATACAGTGCCAGATGTCCCTGGAGCGCTACATGAAGTGCGGCTGCGGAGTGTGCGGCGCATGCATGATCGACGAGCACAGGGTGTGCAAGGACGGACCGGTGTTCACCAGGGAGCAAATCAACGGCATGAAGGATTTCGGCACCGGCAGGAGGGACGCCTCCGGAGCGTTCATAAGCTTCAGGTGACAAAGACCCAGATATCCGTATCCGCGCATAAGCCGACAGCCGTCTGGCTCCACAATACCATTAAATAGGATTGATAGATACTCCATAACGGCGTCGGGTTAACACAGAGGCTATGTGCGGGACTGCAGATCCTGATACGGGGGTTCGATTCCCTCACCCGACCCTCATACTTGTTTTTTTCGATCTCATCTCAACAGCACGTCACGTCCCACAATCCGAACGATTCCGGAAACTACGACGGCATCGCGTTTGCGATACGATAGGATACTCCAGCAGATGAGAAATGAAGAATGAGTGCGGATGCCGGGACTCGAACCCGAGTTCTAGCCTTGGCAAGGCTAAGTGATAACCAACTACACTACGTCCGCAGTATTTCCCCAGATTGGATTATCCGATATAAACGTTACTCTCGCCCCACGGAATCCCGCCCAATACTTTATTATGATAAGATGGAGGTTGCCGTGCAGAATGACATCCCCTGAAATTCCCGATTCCATACGCATAGCCGGCAACGAGAAGGCCGCTAAAGATATCCTTTCCAAGATCTGGGGGAAGAGGGGAACGTTCACATGTACCGTGGGCAGCACCATGACCTCCGCGATCCCCGGGATCTCGGATGCCGGAGGCACCCCCGAACTCACGCTTCTCACCGGCCCGGCCGATGCCGAGCTGATCACCTTGGGACACACCGTCTGCATCGACGGGGTGCCGGTCAATCCCCCCGAGGGGATCCCCACGCCCGGACTTCTGACCATATCCGCACTCACACTCTCCAAACTCCCGCACCACATCATAAACGCGGGATGCAAGGTCGCTCCCAGCATCCCCTACTACGACGTGGGCGGACACTACGGCGAGTCCATCCTCACCGGGAAGGCGGTGAAGGATGCGAGGGAGATGTTCGAGAGGGGGAAGGTCCTCGGAGAGCTCCTTGCAAGGGACCAGGAGTACCTCGTGGTGAGCGAGAGCATAGCGGGGGGAACGACGACCGCGCTGGCCACCATGATGGCCATCGGGACGCTCAGGGAGAACCTGGTCAGCAGCAGCTCGCCCAGAAACCCCAAGGAGCTGAAGACCAACACAGTCCTCCAGGCGCTGAAGACCGCGGGACTGGAGATCGGCAGCTGTAAGAACGATCCGCTCAGGGCCGTGGAATGTGTCGGCGACCCTATGATCGCGGTGAACGCGGGAGTCGTGCTCGGTGCATCCAAGCACACGCCGGTCATTCTCGGAGGGGGCACGCAGATGTCCGCGGTGCTCTCGGTCGCCGCGGCGATAGACCCCACCGTCGTCACCAGGGTCATGCACGGGACCACGAGATGGCTGATCAACGACCCCAACTCCGATCTGGTGAAGATCGACATGGGCATCAGCCCGGAGATCCCGATCGTCTACATCAACATGGACTACTCCAAGAGCCCCTACAAGGGCCTGCAGGCCTACGAGCAGGGATTCATCAAGGAGGGTGTGGGATGCGGCGGAGCTTCCATAGCCGCGGTCATCTCCTCTGCGGGAAGGATAACCTGCGACGACATCCTCGAGGAGGAGCACAGGATCTACAGGGAGATCCTCAATCTCGAGTGATCACCAGAAAAACGCTCTCGAAAGTGCCAGCTCGTGCTGTGTGTTCACATTGACGGCGAGATCGACCCAATCGGTCTTCATGTACGCCTCCTTGAGATACACCCCGTCCAACGTCTTCCGACGGTCCGATATGCACAATCCCGACAGCACCCAATCCTTGCCCTCGATGTCTATGGTGAAGGACGGGGTGATGCCCGTTCCCACGACCACATCCTTATCCACCACGGCGATGGCGGATTCCATCTCCGGTCTGAAGAATCTTATGAAACTGTCCACCGTGAACGTCTTCAGCAGCGGCAGGTCCGAGGGACATGTGAGAACGAACTCCGAGTCCAGGTATCCGAAAGCGGTGTGCATGTCGTTCATGAAGTCGTTGCCGGTGGTGCATATCACGTCCACTCCCCTGTCCCTGAGGAAGTCCTCGGTCTTCGGGGTGTTGGAACTGACGGATACCAGTACTTTGTTGACGTACTTCGACTTGCTGACGGATTCCACCACGCGCTCGATGACATGCTTCCCGCCGATGACCTGCATCGGCTTCTCTATGGTGTCGGGCCCCATGCGGGAACCCTTCCCTCCGGCCATGATGAGCGCGTCGACCTTCAAGCGACCACCGATATCACGATGAGTGAGACGAGCAGGAGGATCGCCCTCGTGCTCTCGTTCGTTGCTCCGAGGACGTCTCCGTTGACCATCCCGAAGTTCCTCTCGGCTATGCGGGACATGACGAATCCCCAGAATACGGCCACCGCGAAGCTGACACCGGCAGCTATGCAGCATGCGTCGAAGAGATGCCAGTCGAATCCCATGATGTATCCCCCGACGGCGAAGGTGCCGGCGACGAAAGCTATCGCGAGTATGGAAGCGAGGATGAGACCGGAGAATCCGGTGTACCTCACTGAATCGCCGGCCATTCCGTTACCGGGCGTCCCGAACGCCGCAGCGGAGATCTGACCGATCCTCGCGAGGATCTCGCAGGATACACCCACGAACAGGAACAGCTCAGCCGTCCCTATGGAATACATCCCCGCAATGGTAAGTAAAGTGACGAACAGTCCCGTCGCCATCCCACCAGCTCCGATTCTGGTGTCCTTTAGGGCGCGGAGGTGGTCCTCCCTCTTGCCCGCGACGGTGAGTCCGTCGCCTATGTCTATCATCCCGTCGAGATGCAGGAACCTGTTGAACATCTGCACGGTGAACAGTGCGCACACCGCAGCGAGGAGTGTACCCGTGTAATGCTCCACCACCGTGAAAACGAGAAGTGCCAGCAGTCCGTAGAACAGACCTATGACCGGCACCAACCAGAACTTCCTGTTCATGGCGTTCATCTCCTTCCAGCCGATGTTGACCGGAAGCATGGTGAAAAACGAGAACATGCCGATGATCGCGGAGAGTATCCCTCCGCACTGGTCCCTCTCAGAGTCCGTAGCGTTCCCTGAGCTGCTGCTTCCTTCCGTCATCTGTACCTACCGGGAAATCGTCCCTTATGATTAATGCTTTCGCGACGCCGTCCCTGACCGCCCTGCACATGGCGATGCCCAGATAAGAGCCAGTACCGGCGTAGTTGGAATCATCCCCTATGGGAGAGACTATGGCTATGGCGTCCGATGTCGTTCCAGTCTCCGAATAACCTAGAAGGTTCATCGCCGCCGTCTTGGCCTCCGTTGAGGCTATAATCGCGTTGGCCTTGCCGGCCAGGGTGAGAGGCGTGTCAAGTATCGACACCACGTTTATCGTTCCAGCATGGAACTTCGGCGGTCCCCTCTCCCCGTACAGCCTGTCGGAGCGTCCCAGGGACACCTTGTGCCTGGACTCCCAGTCCACGAGCACGTCCCCTGCTGTTATCTGGTTGCTGAGTCCCGCGGTCACGGCGGCATAGGCGTCGTGGCCCTCGTACTCGTGATGGACGACGTTGAACACGTACTCCACCTCGGCGGCGGTCATCAGGCCGACGGTCTGCTTCGGAAGGCCCAGTATATCCACCACCTCCTGCACGTCGTGGTGGGGGTCCGAGGACATGTAGTCCTTGGGGACCTGCATGATCAGTATGCAGTCGGTCTGTATCCTTCCGCCGTTGTATATGGCGGATGACAGCACATCCATAACGTTCTTGAAGCGTATGACCTGCACCGGGGTGCCGTCGGCGTACTCCAGCGTGTCGGTGAATTCTATCCTCGTACCTTCGGCGTGTCTCATATGAAGAGCCCCCAGAACCTGAGTATGACGTCCTCGAACCAGATCTGGACGTGGATCCCCAGGAATGCGTATAACGGTAATGTGATTACGAGTATGAATAGTATTGATGTGAACTCGACCAGATGGTAGCATCTGGTGATATCCTGAACGGTGGGCATCTCCCCCTTCCCCATGACGTAGACGCCTACCTTCTCCATCCTTATGCCCAGCGCCGCTGCGCAGGCCACCATCGACCAGGCGCTGTTGGGGGACGGTGTGAGATTCTTCCCCTCCCTCGCCATGCGGATGACCGGCCTCCACTCCATCCTCAGGAGGAACGCGGAGATGGTGACGAATATGGGGGAGAGTCTGGAGGATATGAATCCGAGGACGTCGTCGAACTTGGCCACGAAGAATCCCAGGTCGCCGTACTTCTCGTTGAGGTATCCCCACATGGCATCCATCAGGTTGGCGCACCTGAAGACGATGGCTCCAGGGATACCGAGGATGCCGAAGTAGAACGTCGGCGACATCACGCTGTCGACGAGATTCTCGGTTATGGTCTCGGTGCATGATGACGCTATGTGCTCCGCATCCATGCCCTTGGTCTTCCTGCTCACGATCATCTGGGTCTTCGCCGCAGCAGCCTCCAGGTCGCCGTTGATGAGGTCCCTCTGTATCGGCTTCACATGCCTCCTGAACGAGAATACCGCGAAGGAGACCTTGAACACGAACGCGCTCAGAACGATCCACACGTACTCGTTGAGATACTCCCTGGAGAGGGCGATGATCGACACCGCGATGAACAGATACAGTCCTGCGACCAGAAGGTAGGACAGGAATCCCTTGAGGTTGGTGGCCAGTTTGGATGTCCTCTTGATGTGTCTGTCCAGGAATGCCACCAGATTACCGGTCCACCTAAGGGGATGTATGGCGTTGGGCACCTCGCCGATGACCGCATCTATGACTATCGCCAGAAGAACGATGCAGACGGCGGACATCCAGAGTTCCATCTTACCTCTCCATCACTTTCTTCACGGCAGCAAGGAATCTGTTGTCGTGCTCCCTGTCCTTCACGCAGAACCTGACGCATCCGGCGTATTCCGGACCGAAGGAGTTGCAGTCGCGGACCATTATGCCCTGCTCCAGCATTTTCGCCGTGAATGACTTAGAATCGAATCCTATTGAGGTGAGATCGCAGAAGTAGAAGAACGAGTCCGCGGGGGCGGACACGGGGAATCCCATCTCCTTCAGGCGGGAGTACATGTACTGGGATTCCTCCCTTAAGACCTTGGAGGCATCGTGGACATATCCCATGTGCTTCGAAATCAGCTCCTCTCCGACGGTCTGCTCCACGATACCGACATTCCAGGTCATCCTGACCTTGTTCATCTCGTCGGCTATGGGCTTGGAGGTTATCCCGAAACCGATCCTTATCCCCGGGATCGCGAACGATTTGGTGAGGGATCCGGCGACTATGAGGTTGTCGTATTCGTTGACGTAGGACGCGCAGGAGATGTCCTTGTAACCGTCTACCAGTTCCAGCAGGGTCTCGTCCAGGAAGACGAAGATTCCCCTCTGCTGGCACATGTCTATTATCTTAAGGATCCTGTCCCTGCTCTCCACCCTTCCGGTGGGGTTGTTGGGATTGCAGACGTACAACGCCTTGACACCGTTCAGCTTGGATTCCAGCTCCGCGATGTCGATGCGGTAGTCGTTCTCCGGGCGCAGCGGGATGTACTCTATCTTTGCACCCACGATCCTGCACTGCTGTGTGTACTCCGCGAATGATGGTCTGAACATCAGCACCCTGTCGCCGGGATCGAGGAAGGTGTTGGGGAACATCCTTATGATGTCCGAGGAACCGGAACCGGCGATGACGTTGTCCGGAGATACACCGAACTCTTTGGCAACGGCGGTCCTGAATCCGATGGAGGAATCGTCTGGATAGTGGTCCGAATGGATGGATGCCTTCGCCGCGATGTCCGATACGCAGTCCGGGGGCCCGAAGGGGTTGAGGTTATGGCTGTAATCGTCTATGCCCTGCAGTCTCCATGCCTGTCCTCCGTGGACGGTCTTGGGGAGATCCCTCAGCTGGGGCCTTGTCTCGTTTGGAACATTCATCGTCTATCCGGCCGTGACGGAACGTCCCGTGGAAGATACGGGGCGCCCTGTGATGGAGTGCCCATCCATCCAGGGGATAAAAACATTGTCACGGTTGCTTCAGCCTTACAGACTGTACTCTCCGATGTACTTCTTGGGCAGGACGAAGATCTCCCCGTCCTTGTCCGTACCGACGGATGCCTCTACCTCATAGACGTCGCGGATCAGGTCCTCTGTGATGACCTTCTTGGGATCCCCGACGGCTACGAGCTCGCCCTTCTTCATTATGACACAGAGATCGCAGTATCTGGCCATCAGCGATATGTCGTGCTCGGCAACCAGAATCGTCATATCCTGTTTGACCATGGCACGGAGGTACTCCATGACGTCCAGCTTGTACTTCATATCGAGGTGCGACGTGGGTTCGTCGACCAGCATCAGCCTCGGATTCTGGACGTAGGCCTTGGCGATCATCACACGCTGCCTTTCTCCCGACGATAGCATGTTGAGCGCGCGGTCCTGGAGGTGGTACACGCCGAACTTCTTGAGGGTCTCGACAACCATCGACTCGTCCTCCTCGGTCTCCCACCACATGTTCTTCAGATACGGGTATCTTCCGAGCATGACCGTCTCGAACACGGTCAGCCCGAAGGACGCGGTGAGCTCCGCGGGGACGTTGGAGACGATCCTCGCCACCTCGGCGGGCGTCTTGGGCAGGACCGACTCGCCGTCGATCAGGATGTCTCCGCTGGTCAGGGCGTGCATCTTGTTGATGCACCTCATCAGCGTCGTCTTACCGCACCCGTTGGGTCCGATCAGTCCGACCAGCTTTCCGGACGGAAGGCTGAATGAAACGTCCCTGTCAGCGTGATACCCATTCTCATACACCTTGTTCAAATTACGTATTTCCAACAACGGGACTTCATCCATTGTAGATCTTCCCCCTCTTGATTAATAGATAAGCGAATACCGGAACACCGATAATCGTTGTGATCGCACCTACCGGCAGCTCGGACCCGGGTATAACCATCCTGGCCACCAAATCCGCCGCCATCATAAGAACGCCTCCGAATGCGATGGAGGCGGGAAGGACCAGCCTGTGGTCCCCTCCGAACATCATACGGCACAGATGCGGGACGACGAGTCCTACGAACCCGATTATTCCGCAGAAGGCCACGCAGAACGCCGTCAGGACGGAAGCGAAGATGAGGATCATGGCGTTGAACCTCCTGACGTTCAGTCCCATCTGCCTGGCCTGTCCCTCGCCCAGCAGGACGAGGTTGAGCTCCTTCGCGTACCTGAATATAAACACCGACAGGATCACTATCGGCACCAGTATGAACAGCGCCCTCTCCATGGTGATGTTGGCGAAAGTACCGAACATCCACAGCATGACATTCGACACCTTGTCACCAGAGAACACCACCATGAGCGTCTGTCCGGCACCGAACACGAGACCGACGACCACTCCCGAAAGGACGTAGGCGTTGGTCGTCGCTCCGGCCCTGTGCGCCAGAATCATGGTAATCCCAAATGCCAGGAGGCCTCCCACGATGGCCGCCACCGCCGAAAGGTACATGGAGGTCGGACTGAAGAGTCCGAAGAACGTGAAGTTGAATGCGAGGACGGCTATCGCGAACATGCTCGCTCCCGAGGACACACCCATGATGTACGGGTCGACCAGCGGGTTACGGATGACGGCCTGATATGCCGATCCTGCAACGGACAGCCCCATTCCTACGGCGACCGCGGCCACCGCTCTGGGGAAACGGGAACTGTATACGATGATCTCCTTCTCGCTGAGACCCGAGCCTCCCTTGGCGATGGCCGAGAACAGGCAGGACAGCGCCTCGAACGGATTGATTACCTTGGTCGGTCCGATGCTGAGCATGGCCATGAACACGATGAACAGCAGCAGGACACCGGTGATGGATATGAAGACGATCCTGTGCTTCTTCTTCTCGATATGGGTCTCGCCCTTCCCGTCGATGATTCTCCTAAGGGTGCCGCGGAAATCACTCATCGTATCTCCTCCCTCTCTTGATAAGCAGATATGCGAACATCGGAACACCGATTATGGTCGTGATCGCACCCACGGGCAGTTCGTAACCCTGCAGGAGCAGCCTTGCCAGAAGGTCCGCCGTGACCATCAGGAAACCTCCGAGGGTCATCGTCGCGGGCAGCATCATCCTGTGGTCGCCACCGAGGATCATCCTGCTCACGTGCGGTACGACGAGTCCCACGAATCCAATGATACCGCAGAACGCTACGCAGAACGCGGTGAGGACAGATGCCGCGATCAGCATGAGGGCATCGAAGCGCTTGGCGTTGAGGCCCATCTGCTGCGCCTGATCGTCACCCAGCAGGACGAGGTTGAACTCCTTCGCCCAGATCAGCGGGACGAACGACAGCGCCATGACCGGCACCACGACAAGCCAGACCTTGTCCCATGTGATCGTGCTGAACGAACCGTACAGCCATGAAAGGGCGCTTGCGAGCTTGGTGCCCGCACTGAGCATCAGCATGGACTGTATCGCCGAGAATATCAGCCCTATCACTATACCTGCAAGGACATAGTTGACGGATTTCCCTCCCGTCTTTAGGGCCAGGAGCATCGTGAGACCGAAGGCCAGCAGTCCTCCCAGAATCGCCGAGAAGGAAATCAGGAAGGGGCTCTGGGCCGAGAACAGTCCGAAGAAGGTGAAGTCGAGCGCCATGACGGCGACCGCGAAGGTTCCCGCTCCCGACGACACTCCCATGATGTATGGCTCGACCAGCGGGTTCTTGATGACCGCCTGGTACATCGCACCGGCCACCGACAGTCCGATACCGACGACTATCGCCACAAGGACACGGGGCAGCCTCTGATTGTAGATGAGCATCTCCTCGTAGGAGAGGTTGTGTCCGCCCTTGGAGATCGATGATGCGGTCGCCGACAGCGCCTTGCCCAGCGACATGGTGGTCTCCGCTCCAACGCACAGCGATATCAGGGCCACAATCAGCGTCATGAGGGTCCCTATCGCCAAAACGACGCGGACCTTACGCTTGCTCTTGGTGTTGTGCGAGTAATTCTCGCCGTAGAAGTAGATGTATATCTTCTCCTTGAGGTCGGAGAGGGGGTGCTTGAATCCGAAAGCGAACCTGAGCACCAACCAGAGGATGACCAGTACGGCGACGATCGATATCGCGATGATCAGCAGGGTCTTCCACAATCCGCCGTCCCTCGATACGAAATCGGCCTCGGTGTAATCCACCGGGGTGTTGCCGTAATAGACAATTATGCCTGTATCGTCGGGCACCATGATCAGTCCGTCGATGACGACTGGACATATCATGGCGTAGTTAGTGGCCCCCTGTTCGATCCATTTGAGCGAATTGTTCTCCAGATCGAATACGAGGATGTGCCTGGACGAGTAGGCGGTCATGTAGAGGTACTTTCCGTTCACCAATTGAGGTGCGTTGTGGGGGACGAAGGTCCTGCTGATCTTGGCGGACAGGAGCTTGTACTCCCCCTCCTCATCCACGGCATAAAGCCCCTCGTAGAAAGGTACGATGACACCCCTGAAATCGGCCGTCTCGTATCTGGTCAGATATGTGCCTGTGGCACCGAACGCTCCCTTGAAATCCTTGACGAGCGACAATTCCGTGCCGTTGAACTTGTAGATGACCAGGGAACTGTACTTCGAATCCATCCCCAGACCGTCCGAGCAGGGGGCGAACACAGTGTAATCGGAATCCCCGTCCTTGTATACCTGCGGACAGCAGACCGCTCCGCACTGGCCCTTGAACGATGTGGTCCTGTACACCACCTGCTTGACCAACGGTTCGCCGGTATCCTGTTCGTAGATGTACAGGCAACCGTCGTAGCATCCCGTGAAGACGTATCCGTCGAATATGGTGGATGATGAGTAATAGTTCGGACCTTCCATCTGGCGGGCCCAGAGTAGGTTCAGGTCGAGGTCGCAGCAGTAGATCATACCGTTGCATGATTTGAAGAAGATGGTACCGGAATCGGCGACGATGGTCTCGATGGTGGTGCTCCACGACGCCTGCCAGTCCAGATCGATGGTCTTTCCCGGGACGTACACCGAGTGGTCGTCCCAGGCGTTGCCGTTGAACGTGATCACGTACTCGTTGCTTGCTCCGGGTCCCTGACGCCAGTCGATCCTGTAGATGAGACCATTGTTCGCTCCGATGTAAATGTACTGTCCTGCGATAGCGGCAGATGAGGTGTCCCCTCCGTCGGGGACGTATGTGAACGTCCAGACGACATCGCCAGTATTGATGTCCCTGCATTCGACGGCACACTCGTTGGTGGTCTTGGCGGTCGAACCGTACTTCAGGAACGCATATCCTCCGGCGGAGAGCACACCGCCGTACAGGGACGAGGGCTTGTCGCCTCCGTATGTGGGAGTGTATCTCCACGCCCTCCCGGATTTGTCGGTAGAGATGTCGGTGGTCTGATTGGCGCTGTTCCAGGAATCGCCCTGCAGCGCCGTCCATACGGACTTGTGGTCGGGATTCGAGGCGGGAATGATGCCGACGGGATAGTAACCCAAAGCTATCGGGACACCGGAATAGGCAGCGGACAGATCCGCAGCTGCTGCCCAGTCCGTGCCGTTCCATGTGTACACGTGCCATCCGCATGTTGCGGTGACTCCCGTCGTTCCGGGCGTATCCAGCGCTCCGCCCGTATCGGTGGTGCTCCCGGTGACCCTCTGGGAGATGCCGTCCACGGTCGTGAAACCGGCATTGAAGGAAATTGATGCCGCGGTGAGCGTCGATGATATCGTATCCGAGAGCGTGGCCCCTTCGCTGATCGGGATCCATTTTATGCGTCCGTTACCGTAATCCAGCAGAAAGTTCCCATCCTGCTCCCCCGCAGCCTCTGAATCGGAGGCTGCAATCGGGAAGCATACGACCAACGTCAGCAGGACCGCTACGGTGAGAATCTTGACGGAGACCTCTCTCACTCCATCGCCCCCGTCAGGTATAGGTAATCGTGATAGTCGTTGCCCACCGCCTTATCAGGGACGGGATCGGTGAAGGATTCGGGTACTATCAGCTCGCAGATGATCTCCATCGGCTGGATGAACCTCGGGCCAGCCCTTCCTGCGATGGACCCCATCTTCTCCGTCAGGAGGAACACCGAATCGGGATATGCGTCCGTGGATTTCCATTCCATGGCAAGGTTGGACATCATCAGGTCGTAGTCCTCGACCTTGTACTTATCACTGTCAATGACTATGATGCAGTCCGGATTCTTCTCGAGGATGGACTCCCTGGTTATATTGGCCCAGCCGCCGACGCTCTCGAAGGCGTTCGTACAGTGGAGCTCCTTCAGGATGTCGTTGATGTAAGTGTAATTGCCCGCCACCCAAGGCGACGGGTCGGATCCGAGGGCGACCATGACCTTCTTCCCCTCAGCGGGTGCTGCGAGGTCGTGGAGCACCTGTATGTAATAATCCAGTTTCTGCAGGTACGCCTGCGGAGCCTGGTTGTATCCTATCGCTATGCCGCTTATGAAGATGTTCTTGTAGATCGTCTCGATGTCCTCTCCGTTGTACAGTACGACCGCATTGACATTGGACGAACGGAGCATCCTCGCCATCTGTACCTGATTGTAGGTCGATGCGTCGCAGAACACCATCTCCGGGGACGTGTTCATTATGGATTCGTAACTGGGATCTGTATATGAACCGACGATCGCTATGGAGCCGTCGTTGTGACCGTTCACGATCTCCTCCGGGTAGTCGCTGTACATGTCGGTACCTACGATCTTCTGGGTACCCCTGACCGAATTGAGCGTCTCGGTGCAGACGGGGGAAAGGGAGACGATGCTGTTCGGTGCGGCGTAACCGTAGACCGAGGTGCCTGTCGCATCGACCGCGGTCATGGGTTTGCCGTCGGCATCGGTGTATGCCCAGATAGCGACGGTATAATCGGAGACGTCGAGGGACGTATCGGGATTCCTCTCCGCATCGAACGACCCGTCCGAAACCGTCCATAGGTTCCATGAATGCGTCGAATCGTTCGCATATGTGGTACTGTTGTAGGTCACGCTCACCAGATTGTTGTCCGTGACCGTGTAACTGAATCCGGCGGACATGTGCTGGGATTCCGCCAGCGTAAGGAGGTTGATGGGGTCCTTGACGTTGCCCGTACCCGCATCCACCCATATTGTCAGGTAATCTCCGAAGTCTATGACGATACCTTCGGAACGGTACTGCGTGGCGTTCGACCCTACACCGTACAGAGCGACAGTACCCACCGCTCCCAGAACGATCACCGCTACGGTGAGGATGACTTTCGTCTTCATCATCTTCGATTGTGCCGAACTCGTTTTCCTGTCCGCGTCCAGCCATGAGTTGTCGATCGCCAGGGTCGTGCCTCCTAATCTATGCAGGACGTATTATCCAACTAGTTTATAATAAGGTTGATTGACAAGTCGACAGATATGCACACAAATCGTCATTATAGGGCCGCGATGCAGCCGTATGCGTACGTTTGAGATGACCGGCAGGAACAGGACAAGAAATGGAAAGGGTTTGGGAAAAGGTTTGTTTGAAGTTTACGCGTTCAGGCAGTGAACGGTCCGCTTGCCTTCCAGGTAGAGACTGTGTTCGGGTTCTCAGAACCATATCCCTCAATGTAGGGTGTGAGGAACCAGATCGTGCTCGCGGACTCGAAGAACTTGAATCCGTCGTGCTCGGTGGAGTCGTATCCGGAGAAGGACTGCCATCCGTTGAGGTAGGTGGTGGAAGATCCGTCCTGTGCTGCCTTGTCTACCTGGGAGTAGGTGTAGCAGCTGATGCACCATCCAGCATCATTGTAACCCTTGTTTCCATCGATGCTTGCGACGTAACCCCAGCCGGATTTGGTCCACTCAATGTTAGCGTCCTTCATCGCATCGGTGAATGCATCGCTCGCGTTGCTCGCCTTTGCAGAGTACCATCCGTTCTTGGCATTGTCCGCAGCGAAGTACAGGTAGAAAGAGTACTCCTTCTTGCCGTCGTCGACGATGTCCTTCTCGAACGGTCCGGAGTTCTTCCAGGTGCTCACAGTGTTGGGGTTCTCAGAACCATATCCCTCAATGTAGGGTGTGAGGAACCAAATCTTGCTTGCAGACTGGTAGAACTTGAATCCGTCGTGCTCGGTGGAGTCGTATCCGGAGAAAGACTGCCATCCGTTGAGGTAGGTGGTGGAAGATCCGTCCTGTGCTGCCTTGTCGGTGTGAGCATACGTGTAAACGCTGATGCACCATCCAGCATCATTGTAACCCTTGTTTCCATCGATGCTTGCGATGTAACCCCACTTGGATTTCTCCCATGAGAGGTTGGCGTCCTTCATAGCATTGGTAAATCCGTCGCTGGCGTTGCTCGCCTTTGCAGAGTACCAACCGTTCTTGGCATTGTCTGCGCCGAAGTAGAGATAGTAGTAGTATTCGTCATCGGTGTTCTTATCCTTGTTCAGAAGGAAGAACGCAGAGACTCCTGCGACCGCCACTATTGCAACAACTGCGACAGCAATGATGATCGTTGTCTTCTGATTCATCTTTTCACCTTCATTGGATGATGAGTCCAATTAAGTTGGACTAGTATTCCAGTGATAGTATTAAAGCGGTTTGGCTACCAATCAACAAATTAACAGCGATTGGATTTTATCCGATGCGCACATAACGTAGGATATGGCAATCTTCTCCGACAAGGACATAGTTGAAGGCATGATGACCGGTTACCTCGGCATCGACGACTACCACGAGCGCGGGCTCACCCCCAACGGCTACGACCTGCGCATATCCGAGATCCTCATCAGGGGACAGGAGGAGAAGATCAAGGAAGGCGTGGCCACGATCCCCCCGAGGACCATGTTCTACGTTTCCACCATAGAGAGGGTCCGCATGCCCGACGACGCCTGCGCACAGCTGTGGCTGAGGACAACGTGGATAAGGAAGGGCATCATCGGAGCCTTCGGGAAGATCGACGCCGGATTCTGCGGGACGCTCACGCTCGGCGCGTACAACGCCACAGACGACCCCGTGGAGATACCGATAGGCGAGAGGTTCTGCCAGATGGTGTTCGAGGGACTCACGTCGAAATCCATGAAGGACTACGCCGAGCGCAGCGGACACTACCAGAACCAGACCGGCGTCACGCTGGAAGCGGTCAACAAGAAGTGATCAGTCCCTCACTATGTCGAAGACGTACACGCTCGCCGTAGGCGAGTACGTCTTCAGCTCCCTCTTCTCCGAGAGATGACACGATAGACCATGCTGGCACATGTCGTCTATCAGCTGTTCCGTCAGCGTATCGGACTCGCTGCGCTCCATGATCCTATGCATGTGCACGATGCCGCCCTTCTTCGTCTTCGACAGTGCGACGTCCAGGAACCTGTAGGCGATCTGCGGCAGATTCATGATCACGCGGTCGGCCTGCGGGAGGCCCTTCACCGCTTCTGAAGCGTCCCCTTCCATCGGGATTATGTCGTCCGCCCTGTTCAGGGCTATGTTCCTCTTCATGAACAGGTACGCGTCGTGGTTGAGGTCGATCGAATACACCTTCTCGGGATGGGCGTGCTTGCAGATCACCAACGGGAACGGGGCCACGCCGGCGAACATGTCGATGATGGTCTCACCGTCCCTCACCTGGGATGCCACGTGCATGCGCTCGGTGGCCAGTCTCGGGTTGAAGTACACCTTTGCCGGATCGGTGATCATCGTGACGCCGGATTCCTTATGGCGGGTCTCAGTGGGTCCGGTGCCCGCGATGGGCTCCAGCTCCCTTATCCTGAGCTCGCCCTTCACGCCGCCGTCCATCAGCACGAGGCGGACGTTCTTGTTGACCTTGAGCAGCGCATCGCCTATCTGGGTCTTGTACGGGAGCAGCTCGTCCTCGATCTTTATGATTATCAGGTCGCCGATGCAGTCGAAGGAGTTCGGAAGGATCTCCCTTATGTCCTCGGGGAGGAACATCCTGTAATCCGTCTCCTGATGCTCTATCTCCTCCAGCTCACAATCCTCGATAGGATAGCCGCCGAATGAATCGCAGAGGATCGGTATGAGAAGGGAATCGCCGTCGGCGGTTATCCTGTGGTCTATGTCCAGCAGCCCCCCGGCCTTCAGCGACATCCTGACGGGATTGCCTTCGGCCTTTGGTACCCTGACGCATCTGACCATCATTCATCCTCTATTATCGATTCGGGGGCTCCGGCGAAGTAGACCAGTGAATACGCTTCCATGAAGTGGAGGTTGCCCGGGAGGATCAGCGTGAACAGCGGTTCGCCCAGATCCATCTCCAACAGCTGCTTGGGGTATCCTGCGGTGAGCTTCTGCTCGTCGGATCCGATCTTGGAGAGGACGCACAGCAGGGTGTCGTCCTTTATCAATCCCTTGCCCCACTTCTCCTCGGCCAGCAGCAGCCACTCGATGGCCTCCTTGCCGGTCATGTATCTTAACTCGTCGGCGTGGATGTCCAGGAGGATGAGCGTGTGCAGTCCCCTCTCCTTGTTCTCGAGGATGTTGTCGTAGGGCGACTGCGGCTGGTAGCCGTTCTCTATGAACGGTAACGTCACGGCCCTCCCGAACTTGTAGGGCTGAAGACCCAGCGCGGTGGGTGCGGCGGAGAATATGGATATGCCGTTGAACAAGCGGGTGGGTATCCCGGCCTCCTTGGCCTGTATCATGAGGTCCACGTGCGTGGTGGCGCTCATGGTGTCCCCGGCGGTGACGAACCCGACCCTCTTGGTCCTGGCGTTCTCGATGATGTCGCTGCCCTCCTCCACCTGCATGCGGTGTAGGACGGTGATCCTCTTGCCGATCGCTTTCTCAAGATCCTCCACCCCGGTGCCGATGAGGTGGGAGGTGTAGAATTCAGCATAGATGAGATCGCACTCCTTCAGAGCGTTCATTGCCTTGACGGACATTCCGTCGGCTCCGCTGAGCCCGAGACCGACGAAGATGAGTTCGGAAACCATGGTAGCAGGATTGCTACGGTTTATAAAAAAGGGATGGTGGCCGCGGGGCATCCCCACGGCCTTGTTCTTCTGTCAGAGATAGAGCGACATCTTGTCCAGCAGCCTCTCCGCCTCGTAGTACTTCTCGAACCTCTTCTCCTCGTCCCTGGTGCAGACCTCGGTGGTGAATCCGAAGACCTCGGCGCCCTTCACTATCCTGAGATACTGGCTGTAGACGGCGTAATCCACCACGAAGTCCGGTATGTTCAGGTCGTCCAGCTGCCTGGAGACGACGATCAGCTTGAACAGTACCGAACATGATGCGGCCCTCGGGGAATCCCCGTCCAGGGACCACGAGACCGCTATGCCGCTGTCCCTGTCGATGAGCCCCATCTCCGCCAGCCTGTCGATGGAATCCTTTAAGTCGCGCTCGTATCCGCGGGTGGATCCCGTGATGGTGCTGGACCTGTTGATGTACCTGAACCTCTTGCTCTCGGAGAATTTCGGTGAGAGCACCCACTCCCTCATCGCCCTCTTGTACGGGACCTCCTCCTTCCCCTGGATCCTGGCGAACAGGGTCTGCGCCAGGGATTCGAAGACCGCATAGGGCGCATCCTCGAGGTAATCGGAGACCTTGAACCTGATCACCCTGAGACTCCTCGACCACTGGACCTTGAAATCCTTGAACACGCTGAACTCCGCGGTCACGTATTCGTATCCGTACTGCTTCACTCCCACATCCTGGAACGCTGCCACGAGGGCATCGATCCCCATCAGTTCCGTTTCGTTAGACATCATATCTTTCCCGGACACCTTTGCCGTGTCCGGATGAACAGTCGGCGTTGGAGGCGCTTATAAGGCGGATGCTACGGTTAGTGAGTTAGCTCCGGGAGAGGTCGGGATGATGCCCCCGACGGAACGCCAGGGATATCCTTTTTATATCTGCAAAACGCTGAAAACATCGAACTTGACCGGTCGCCTTGCGGCGACCGTAAATAGTTTCATTACAACAGTTCAATCAAAAGCCGAACTGCTGCAAGGGCCAGGGCGATCATCCGGCTAAGACTCACGCCCCGGTCCTTGTCCTTTTCATCGGACTTCGAGGTAATCACCTCCTTTTCGGCTCTCAGGGCGGGTCCGGCCGCAGAAAGGAGTCCTGCTAGCCGGACTCCAACCCCGGCATCATACGATTCCGGTTGCGGCAGGATAAAAGAGGGATGCTAACTGTAGTCTGTTA